>JBKCTR010000206.1:0-5467 GCA_046318755.1 Planctomycetaceae bacterium | reverse complement strand
AAACTCGCACAATGACTGCCGCACTTCATCGAGATACGCCTCGGAGACAATCACCGGCGTCAGATCGGGATCGGGAAAATAGCGGTAGTCCGAGGCCTCTTCCTTGCCGCGCTGGGGGAAGGTCACCCCGCGGGTGGCGTCGAATCCGCGGGTTTCTTTCGGCACATCTCCAATCTTCTGGCCGGTTTTCTGCCACTGCTCCAACTGGCGTTTTTCTTCGAATTCCAGGGCGAGCTCGACATTCCGGAAGCTGTTCAGATTCTTCACCTCGACGATCGGCGTGGCGATTTTATGGCCGTCTTCGGTGTGAATGTGCAGGTTGACGTTGGCATCACAGCGCAGGCTCCCTTCCTGCATGTTGCAGTCCGAGACCTCGAGATAAGTCAACAGCAGCCGCAGTTCCTCGAGGTACCGCCGCGCCTCGGCCGGGGAGCGCAGATCGGGCTGTGAGACAATCTCGACCAGCGGAGTTCCCGCGCGGTTGAGATCGACCTGGCTGTCGAGCCCCCGGCCGGTCTCATCATGCGTGTTCTTGCCGGCATCCTCCTCCAAATGGGCGCGGATAATGCCCACCCGGCGACCGGGAACCGTCCCCTCGGGAGTCTCCAGCGGCTCGAGTTCGACGTACCCGTCCTCACTGAACGGGAGGTCGTACTGGCTGATCTGGTACCCCTTGGGCAAGTCCGGGTAGTAGTACTGCTTGCGATCCCATTTGGTGTAGGGCGCAATCTCGCATTGCAGGGCCATCGCCGTCTTGACCGCCAGACGGAACGCCTCGCCATTCAAAACCGGCAGTGCCCCGGGCAGACCCAAGCAGACCGGGCAGGTTTGAACATTGGGATTGGTGGGGTTGAAGGCGGTCGAACAACCGCAGAAGACCTTTGTCTTGGTCTGCAGTTGAACGTGAACTTCCAATCCGATGATCGTCGTGGTGTGCATGCCCATGGTTCCGGCGGAGTTGTCTTGCAAGCAGTGGGAATCGTGATTGGGGAATCAACCGGCGAGCGGGGCCCGGCGTCGATGCCATTCAGTCTCGCGTTCGTACATCCGGGCCGCCCGCAGCAGCCGTTCCTCCTCGAATGGTGCCGCCAGCAACTGCAGCCCCAGCGGCAGTCCCCCCGAGCTGAATCCCGCCTGCACCGAGATGCCGGGAATCCCCGCCAGATTCGCACTGATGGTGTAGATGTCCGAGAGGTACATCGCGAGTGGATCATTCACCAACTCACCAATCTTGAACGCCGGTGTGGGATTGACCGGAGTCGCGATGAGGTCGACCTGCTGGAAGGCGGCGTCGAAGTCGTTGCGGATCAGCCGCCGGACCTTCAGCGCCTTCAGGTAATAGGCGTCGTAATACCCGGCCGAGAGGGCGTACGTCCCCAGCATGATCCGTCGCTTGACCTCGGATCCAAACCCCTCCCCCCGGCTGGCCGAGTACATTTCGATCATGCTGTCGAACTGCGCGGCGCGATGCCCATAGTGCACCCCGTCATACCGGGCGAGGTTGCTCGAGGCCTCGGAGGGGGCGACGATGTAATACACCGCGACGGCATATTTCTGATGCGGCAATGAGATCTCGTGGAGCGTGGCTCCCAGCCGCTCATAGAGTCGCAGAGCCTCCCGCACCGACCGCTCGACCTCCGGGTCCAAACCCGGGGCGAAGTGCTCGCGGGCCACTCCAATCCGCAGCCCCTGGAGGGGCGTTTCCAGGGTCTGGGTGTACTGGGGGATCTCACGGGGAACCGAAGTGGAATCGCGCGGGTCATGACCGGCGATCGCCTCGAGCAGCAATGCCGCCCCCCGCACATCCTGGGCGAATGGTCCAATCTGATCCAGCGAGCTGGCATAAGCGATCAGGCCGTACCGTGAGACCCGGCCGTAAGTCGGTTTCAGGCCGACCACACTGCAGAGGCCCGCGGGTTGGCGAATGGAACCTCCCGTATCGCTGCCGAGCGCCAGCGGAACCATCTGGGCCGCGACGGCCGCCGCCGAACCACCGCTGGATCCCCCCGGGGTCCGTTCCAGATCCCAGGGGTTGCGGGTCAGCTGGTAGGCCGAATTTTCGGTCGACGAGCCCATCGCGAATTCGTCCATGTTGGTCTTTCCCAACAGCACGGCATCCGCCTTCCGCAGTCCCTCGATTACGTGGGCGTCGTAGGGGGCGACGAACTTTTCCAGCATTCGGCTGGCACAGGTAGTGACCGTCCCCCGCTGGCAGATCACATCCTTGATCGCCACAGGCAAGCCCGCCAACGGTCCCACAGGTTCCCCCCGGGCCCGCCGCTGGTCGATCTGCCGGGCCTGGTCCAACGACTGCTGTGGATCAACCGAGAGAAACGCCCCCACCCGGCCATCGTGGCGCGAAATCTGATCCAAGCACGCCTGAGTCAAATCCACCGAGGTCAACCTTCCCGAGTTCAGCAGGGAAAGCAGTTCACTGATGGGCAATCCTGGAGTCGACATTGGTCTGGGTCACCACAAAGACACACGAACGGTGGGGATGTTCCCGATCCGCCACTCGAAAGAAGCCCCGTATTGTGTCTTAGGGGGCCGCAAAAGCCAACCCGCCCCAGGGGCTCGAGATTCGGTATTCTGGGGGAAATGAGGGATGTGATATCGAACGGTTGGGACCTGTTCCCGGCAAATCAGCGGGCCCGTTTCTTGGGGCGGACGATGACCAGGGCCAAGGCCACCACGACGCTGGCTGGCAGGATCCACCAGGCCGCCCGCCGCAGCACGGCCATCAGTCCAATCACGATCAAGACCGGTGCCAGAGCCCGAGACCAGACGACATGGGTGCCGTCGCGTGGAAGGGCGTACCAGAGAGTCGCCAGGACGATCCCGATTCTCGGCAGTGACGCCAGCACCGGGTTGGCCCGCGGATCGGCCCCCGCCAACCACAACACGCCGGCCAGCACAAAACAACCGATCGAGATCAGTCCCACGAGGCGACGTTTCAGCGCCAAATCGTCTGTTGCTGACATGACCAATCAGCCCCCAAACGCCGAGTAACGCGCCACACCGCGGGAAAAAGCCAGTCGATTCAGGGCATAGAGCGCCGCCACCCAGCCCAGCTCCCACATCAGGTGCCAGGCCAGATCGATCCCGGTCACTTTCCCCAGCATCACCGAGGCGGGAAAGTACGCCATGTATTGGAACGGCAGACAGGCCAAGGCCCCCTGGGCCAGGCTACGCCAGGCCGAATTCTCGGGCAGTGCGTTCGTCAACCAATCGAGGGGCAACATGTGTCCCGAGAGGAAGTAGTTCAGCATCATGAAAATGAAGATCAGCGAACTGACCTCCAGAAACCAGAATCCAATCAAGCCGATCAGTGTCTCCGTCAGGAACCCGATCAGAAACCCCAAAACCAACGAGGCGCAGAATGCCAACATCGTGACGGCATCGGGCGGCTGCGTGAAGTAGTCGCGGAGCAACCAGAACACCAGGGCAAACGGGCCACTGGCGACGGCATAATACACCAACTTGTGGGCCACGCGCGACCAGAAGAGAAAACCCAGCATGTCGACCGGTTGCGTCAGATATTTCTTGATCGAACCTTCGCGAATTTCGCGGGCAATCCCCCCTGCAAGGCCCGGCATGCTCGAAAACGCCCGGGCCAACATCACCAGCAGCGAATAGGCCACCATGTCCCGATAGCCGTACCCCTGGATGGACTGTCGGTCACTGGCCCCATAGACCGCCGTCCACAGGAAGACCTGTGTGACGATGGGCAGGAACCGGACCAGAGTGCCCAGCACGAAGTCGCCCCGATAGGTCAGGCGTTCGCTGATGGCGGTTGTCAGGATGCACCACCTCACTCGCCACGGACCAGTCATCGCCGATGCTCCGACGCCTGGCCCAGTGCTGCCGCCACCCGGGTCGACGTGAACAATTCGGCGATGACCTCTTCGAGAGGCCGGTCGTGGACCCCCACGTCTTCCAGCGGATAGCGGGCCAAGAGGCCTGCCAGGGTCTCCGGCACCTGCTGCCTCGGCACCTTCAGCTTCGCCCGGGGAAACTGCATCTCAAACACCTCTCCAAAGGCTTCCAGCCCAAGGGGAGGCGTATCGCCCGAGAACAGCAGCTCGATCACCTTGAATGACCCGAAGCGATCAATCACCTCTTCGAGCGAGCCATCGTGCTTGATCTCGCCTTCATTGATCACAATGGCGCGTCGACACAGCGCCTGAACGTCCTTCATGTAGTGGCTGGTCAGCAGCACGGTCAACTGCCGGCGTTCCTGGTAATACTTGAGGAACTCCTGCACCCGCCGCTGCGAGACCACATCGAGGCCGATGGTTGGTTCGTCCAGTAACAACACATCCGGGTCGTGCAACAGCGCGGCAATCAGTTCCATCCGCATCCGCTCTCCCAGGGAGAGCTCCCGCACCGGCTGACTGACCAGCCGGGCCACTTCCAACAGGTCAACCAACTCGTTCAACCGCCGGTCAAAGGTGCCCGGGTCGAGGCGATAGATTTCGCGGTGCAGGCGGAACGATTCCTGGGCGGGCAGATCCCACCACAATTGATTTTTTTGCCCCATCACGAGGGCAAATCGCCGCCGATAGGCAATCTCCCGTCGCCAGGGAACATGCCCCAGCACGGTGGCGGTTCCCGAGGTGGGATGAATCAGCCCCGCCAACAGCTTGAGGGTGGTGGTTTTTCCCGCGCCATTCGGACCCAGAAAGGCCACCATTTCACCTCGTTCAATCTGGAAACTGATCCCCCGGACCGCGTCGACGGGGGTGTACTCGCGTTTCCAGAGTGAGCGCAGCGAGGCCACCAGTCCCGACTGCTTGCGGAACACCTGGTAACTCTTGCGCAAGTCACGCACCTCAATGCCGTCCATGGCGCGAGTTTAGGAGGACAGTCGTGAAGTGGCCAGCCTACCCACATTTCCCGGGGGCGACATGCAGCACGCCCGGACGCCCGGCGGGGACGGCGGACCCACCTTGATTGAATCCCCGGGCAGGCTTAGATTGAGGTGAACCTTTGTCTGAGTTTTACCCGAGCAGGTCATGGACGTCGCCACCCGGTCACGGTTTCGCGGAGAGTCTCCCTCCGTGTGGGTGCGCCGGCTTCCCAGTTGGCTGCTGTCGGTCGTGGTGCATGGTTTGCTGTATGTCCTGCTGATGGCGTTCATCCGTCCCGTCGCTCCGCGCGGAGCGGGTGAGGGGGAGTTTCGAACCGTCGGCATCACCACCCGTGCCGCCGCGGCTGAACCGGCGGAATCCCCCGAGGGTGCCGACCAGTCCGACTCTTCTCCCGCGACATCCACCACTGCCACTGCAAACCCGGAAACCTCCACCGCCGCGCCCCCTCGGGAGGTGGTCGAACCTCCGCCGGTCGATGATCAGCCCCCCATCCCGCTCGACATTCCCCGACGTCCGACCACCGAGACCGGACGCAACGCTCCGGACATGGCCTCCCCGGCTCCAACGGCCGGTGTGGGGGTGCGTGAACTCACGCG
>JBKCTR010000205.1:0-4132 GCA_046318755.1 Planctomycetaceae bacterium | reverse complement strand
TTGTAGCGGGCCTCGTCGCGGTCCAGCACCTTCACGATCCAGAACGACTCCTTGATGCGGAACGGATCACTGACCGACCCGACCGGCAGTTCAAACAGGGCCGTGTCGACCTCGGCATAGGCCAGACTTCCCTGGGTCGTCCAATCGCGGATGCCCCCCGTCTTGGCGGTGGGCCCATTCGAGTGTTCGCGGGCCAGGGCGTCGAAATCGGCCCCGCCCCGCAGTTTCTGCACGAGGTCGCGGGCCAGTTTTTCGGTCGCCGGTGACCCGCCGTGCTTGCTGTTCTCGAGATCGATCTGCTGCCAGCGCACCCGCGCCTCGACCTTGTAGTCTTCCACATGTTCGCGGTAGTAGGCCAGCAGGTCGGGCCGGTCGAACCCGTCGCGGGGCATCGCCTTGCTCGCCAGGAACTGCTCGGCCATCTTCTGGCTGCGGATCTTGTGCCGCATGACCTCGACCGACAGTTCCGACTTGCGCAGCTCAACCTCCAGTTCGCCGATGCTGCTGACCCCCAGACTCTTCATCTGTTTCTTGAGGTCTTCATCGACCTGCTTGTTCAGGGCCGACTGCAACCCGTCGAACTGCTCGGGCTTGAGCTTCCGCCGCAAGGCCTGCAACAGCAGTTCCTGTTCGATGTATTGCTCGATGAATTTTTCGGCCACCATCCGCCGGAACCGCTTGTATTCGGCGGGAGACAACTGGGCCTTGGCCTGCTTCAGTTGCGGTGTCGCCGGGACCAGCACATCGTCGTAGAAGATCGGCTGCCCATTGACGACCGCGGCCACTTCGCCGCGGGGATGCGGACTGGCAATGCGGGCCACTCCCGAGTCGCCGCCGCCGTCACTCGATGACGCCGGACGGACTTCGTCCGTGCCCGAATCATCACCCGCGGCCAACGCGGTCCCCTCGTTTGGTGCGGGGGCCGAGCTCGAATCCTCCATCGAGATCCGCCGGGGGGGAGGCGGGACCACCGGATCCTTCACCTTGCTGCCAGTCCCCTCGCAGCCCGTCAACAGGCTCAACAACAGCGTGGCACCCATGAGGGGCCGCGTTTTGGCTCGGAAATACTCATCCATGAGTCGGGGTCCGGCAGGGGCGTGTGGGTCCGGTGAGAACTGCGCAGGACCGCGCAGCCACCGCAGTGGGGAGTGAGCGCCGGAAGGGGTATCGGGAGGGATCGGGGTGGGAGGTTCAGCGACCGCATCGCGGACAGAATGTCACAGGGCGCGGTTGAACCGGGAAGGGAGACGGGTTCTATACCAGAACCACGGGCTGCTGCAACAGCGCTTTGGTCAACGCCAACAACGGTTGACCCTGGGCCATCTCGGGGGCCAGGGGAAGATAGGCGCTGCGGTCGTCCACCACCCGCAGCCGGTTGTTGCTCGCCCGCACCAACTGCCGCATCCGCCCGGGATTCCGGTACTTCAACACGAGGTAGCCCGGTTCGAGGTGAATGTCGTCGATCTGCCACGGCTGCGACAGCAGTTGAATTCGCTTCAGCTCGACCAGCATTTCGACCGGTTGCGGAAGCGGACCGAACCGGTCCACCAGCTCGAGTTCCAGATCGCGCAGTTCCTCGGCCGAGTGAACCCGTGAGAACCTCCGGTACACCTCAATCTTGGGACGCCCCTCAGGAACGTAAGTCGATGGCAAAAACGCTTCGATCGGCAGATCGATCGCCACCTGGGCCAGCTCGCGGACAGGCTCCTTCTTCAGTGCCCGCACCGCCGATTCCAGCAACTGGCAGTACAGCTCGTAGCCCACCGCGGCGATGTGCCCGCTCTGCTCGGTCCCCAGAATGTTCCCCGCCCCCCGGATTTCCAGGTCGCGCATCGCAATCTTGAAGCCGGCCCCCAACTCGCTGAATTCCTCAATCGCCTTCAACCGGCGGGCGGCCGACCCCGTCAGACTCTGCCCCGCTTCGAGCAGCAGGTAACAGTACGCCCGGTTCTTGTACCGCCCCACCCGCCCCCGCAGTTGGTGCAGGTCGGCCAGGCCGTATTTGTCGGCCTGGTGGATGAAGATCGTGTTGGCGTTGGGAATGTCCAGACCGCTCTCGATGATGGTCGTCGCCACGAGAATGTCGAGCCGGCCGTCGACGAACGCCACCATCGTCGGCTCCAATTCCCCCTCACCCATTTGCCCGTGGATGATCCCGATCCGCGCCTCGGGCACAATCGCCTGCAGCCGGTCGGCAATCGTCTCGATGTTGTACACCCGGTTATGGACGAAATAGATCTGCCCGCCGCGATTCAGTTCCCGCACGATCGCCCGGCGGATCAGGTCGTGATCGTACCGGCAAACGCGGGTCTCGACCGCCACCCGATCAACGGGGGGCGTCTGCAGGTTGGAGATGTCGCGCACGCCCAACAGAGACAGGTGCAGCGTCCGGGGAATGGGGGTGGCGCTCAGGGTCAGCACGTCGACCTCCAGACGCAGCGCCTTCAGCTTTTCTTTCGCCTCGACCCCAAACCGCTGCTCTTCATCGATGATCAGCAGCCCCAGGTCCGAGAATTTCACGTCGGGCGAGACCAACCGGTGCGTGCCGATCACCAGGTCGACCGCCCCCTGTGCCAGCCCCTCCAGCACCGCGCGGGTCTCCTTCGCCGACCGAAACCGCGAGAGCACCTCGATGCGGAAGGGGAACTCGGCCATCCGCTCGGTGAACGTGCGAAAGTGCTGCTCGGCCAACACGGTCGTGGGGACCAGCACCGCCACCTGACGGCCCCCATCCATCGCCTTGAAGGCCGCCCGCATGGCCACTTCGGTTTTGCCATACCCCACGTCGCCGCAGATCAGCCGATCCATCGGACGTGTGCGCTGCATGTCCTGCTTGATCGCCTCAATGGCCGCCAGTTGATCGGGGGTGGGATCGTACGGAAACGCCTGTTCGAATTCGTCCTGCCATTGCGAATCGGGAGGCGAGGCGATGCCCGGCTTCGATTCGCGGGCCGCCTGGAGCGACAGCATGTCCCCCGCCAGGTCGGCCCCCGCCCGGGCCGCCGCCTGCTTTTTCTTCTCCCACCCGGTCCCCGACACCGGAGACAAACCGGGGGCCGACTTCGCCCCCCCCACGTATTTCTGCACCAGGTGGATCAGAGTCACCGGCACATACAGCCGCACGTTGTCTTTGAACTCCAAGACGAGATGTTCTTCCTGCTGCTCGCCCTTGGCCATCAGTTGCAGGCCGCGGTACCGGGCGATGCCCTTGGCAAGGTGCACCACCAGGTCCCCCTCCCGCAGATCGAGAAAGCTGTCGATGGCCCGCGTGGGGGTCGCGGCCGTCTGTTTGCGGGTGGTGCGGCGCACCTCCCGACGGTGGAACAGCTCGTGATCTCCCAGCACCACCAGTTGCGGCTGCACCAGGCGGAAGCCCCGCACCAGCCTCCCTTCGCACAGTTGCAGCCGTCCACTTTGCCCCACGCGTGACCCGGCGAACAGCTCGCGCACCCGCTGCAGTTCGCCGGCGTTGTGGCAGGCCAGCAACACCCGTTCGCCCGGCAACTCGGCCTGGGCCCCCGCCTCGCTCCGGTCGAGCTCTTCCACCACCTGCGCCACCGGGGCCTGAAACTTCTCGATCGATTCCGTTTGCAGGTGGCAGGCCGTGGCGTAGCCATGTTCCGAGATCGCCGAGACCACCACCTGCGGATGCTGGTTCAGCCGCGACATCGCCCCGTCGACGCTGAAGTACCCCCGGGGATTCTCCAGCCGCTGGAGGTATTGCCGCCCCTCGTGATGAATCTCCACCAGGTCGACCAGGGCCACCCAGCTTCCCGCCGGCAGCCAGTCGGCCACGTGGCTTTCCCCCAGAATCGCGGCGGGGGCGGGGCCCGAACGCCGGCGGGCGAATTGCGACAGGGCAATCAGCGCTTCATCGTCGTCATCCCCGCCTTCGTGTTCCGCGCTGTGATCTTCTGCGCCGCGATCCTCCGCGCCGTCGGCGGTCCCGGCCCGGGGGCGGGCCACGGTCAGCAGCGACAGGCTGGTCAACTCTTCGATCTTCCGCTGCGACTGGGCATCGAACCGCCGGAGCGACTCGATCTCGTCCCCGAAAAACTCGATCCGCCCCGGATCGGTCTCGGCGTACGGGAACACATCGAGACTTCCACCAGGCCCGCAGAACTCCCCCGCC
>JBKCTR010000204.1:0-7716 GCA_046318755.1 Planctomycetaceae bacterium | reverse complement strand
TCACAGTACGGGGGGCAACTTTACAGATCTTAGCTACTTGTCCAGTAGTAAAGATCGTCTTCATGGCGGGCTCTCCAGTGACTTGTCAGTCGGTACGGCAGAGGGATGCGGGCCCTCTGGAGAATCGTTTCTACCGTGCTGATCGGCGGTCCTTGCCATGTGGTCCTCCTGGCATGCCAGCACGGTTCTGGGTCGAAACAATCCTCGAGTTGGTGGAAGACGGCTGTCGGTTTTTCGCCTCAGCGGTCTGTCGCCGAAAGTGGCGATGAACGAATCAGACACACAGCCAGACTCAAACTCGGTCGCTCACCGAGACATTCAGGAACCTGACCTCGTGACGGTTGCGGATCCGTCATGTGCCAGGCACTGGTGTCCCGGTTGATGGTGCGGATTCGGGTCCCCCTATCCGTCGGTTTCACCAAACCTGAAACCACCGGACCGAACGCCGAAACTCTGCTCCATTCACGTTCTGAACCGAAGTTCACACCAGGCGGCCCCGAGGTGGGGCTGGCCTTCCTGGCATTATTTTTTGGCGCAAAACGTCTGACACAGTTTTTCGATCCAAGACTGGTATTGACTTGAGTCGCTTTGGTAGCGTTCCGCCCGATCCTGCGGAGGTTTCGTCTCGTGACGATCAAACTCCTCGCCCATCTGGAAAAATACACTGGATTTTCCAGTCAAGTGCAATTTTCTCCCCGTTTTTCCGGCCATTCCTGCTTTTTGCTGAAGTCTGCAGGATTGGCGGACCTGGATTTTCCCCCAGTTCGGTTGGCAAGGCCCCATCTCGGGACCTACAGTCAAAATCCCAGATTCTTCCCCTTCCGTCACCTCCCATTCCCATGCATATCCCGGATGGAGTTTTAAGTCCCGGCGTCTGCCTGGTAACCGGTGTGATCGCCGCGGCTGGATTGCAACAGGCTTTCCGTCGCCTCGACCAGACACTCGCGACCCGCACAGTCCCCCTGACCGGCATGGTCGCCGCCCTGGTGTTCGCCGGCCAGATGGTCAATTTCCCGATTGGCCTTCCGGCCTCGGGCCACCTGATCGGCGGAGCCTTGGCGGCCGTGTTGTTGGGGCCGTGGGGGGCCTCCGTGGCCCTGTCGCTGGTGTTGTTCGTCCAAATGGCTCTGTTCAGTGATGGCGGCAAATTTGTCTATGGCACAAACGTGCTGAACATGGGGATTGTCGCTCCCTGGTCGGCTTGGCTTGTGTTTCAGGCCATCCGCAACCGGTTTTCCAACCCCCGTGGCACCCTGGTCGCCGCGATGGTTGCCGCGTGGTGCAGTGTTTTGGCCTCAGCCGGCTGTTTTTGCCTCGAGTTTTGGCTGTCGCATCCCTCGGGAGCCTTCCCGCTGTCGCGCATCTGGTTCTTGATGGCCAGCTTCCATAGCCTGATTGGAGTGGGAGAGGCTCTGATCACCGGTGGCATCCTCTCGGTGGTGTTGATCCAGCGACCGGATCTGATCCACGGCACACTGCAAGTCCCCTCGGGAAAGTTGACTTCGCTGGTCGGTCCGGGAGTCATTGCCGCTCTGTTGATCGCAGCTTTCCTCGCCCCCTTCGCCTCGGAACTTCCCGATGGATTGGAGAAAGTGGCCCAAGAGACTGGGTTCGACTCGCAGGCCAATCCGGGGTCTCCGATCCTGTTTGAAGACTACTCGCTCCCGATCCCGGGAACCTCGGCCGAAGATCCTCTCTGGGGCAAAGTTGCGACAGCGCTGGCCGGACTTTTGGGAACCGGCACCGTGCTCGGACTGGGCTGGCTGCTCTCCCGTGGATTGCCCTCCAGCGATTCCCCCGGAAAGGAACTGCATGCGGGCTGATTTTCTCGACCGCTACGCCCGGGGAGACACCTGGTGCCACCGACTTTCCGCGCGGACCAAGCTGTGGGGAGTCCTGGCCTATCTGTTGGTGGTAATGATCACGCCGCTGATCCATTGGCCCCTGCTGGGATTGGCGGGTTGCCTGGTGGCCACGGGGCTGACGCTTGCCGAGATCCCCAGGTCCTATGTCCTCCAAAGGCTGGCCTGGCTGTTGCCGCCGGTCGTTGGTCTCGCTTTCGCCGGGCCCCTCTCCCAGGGTCTGTCCAACGGGTGGGAACTGGCTCTGCTGATCACGTTACGTAGTGTGCTCTCGTTTCTCGCCGGCCTCTGGCTGGTCAACACCACCCCCTTTGAACCTTTGCTTCAGGCCTTGGCAGACAGCGGACTGCCCCACCGGTTTGTGGAACTGCTCGCGTTCATGTACCGCTATTGCTTTGTCGTGTTTGATGAGCTGGTGCGCATGCGGACGGCCCAACGCGCCCGGACCGTCAGCTCTCAGTCCCTGTGGCACATCTGGCGCGACTCGGCCAATCTCCTGGGAATGTTGCTCATCCGATCTCTCAATCGTGCCGAACGGATCCATGGGGCCATGTGTAGCCGTGGCTGGACCGGTCGGCTCCCCAAAAGTTCCTCGTGACGACCACAGCCCCCTTCGCCACCCAAAACTCCAGCCACTGCCGAGGCTCGATCCTCAAGATCGACCGCCTGAGTTATCGGTATGCCAGTGGCCAGTGGGCCCTGCAAGACGTCTCGTTGGAGATCGCCGTCGGGGAGATCGTGGGACTGGTTGGTCCCAACGGTGCCGGGAAGACAACGCTGCTGCTTCACCTCAACGGTCTGTTGTTCGGGGAATCGGCTTCACCGACTGGAACTTCGCAGCCGGTTCCCCCTGCGGCTTCCCCCGTGGCGGTGTTGGGAATGCCTGTCACTCCACGAACTGCTCCCGAGATCCGCCGGATCGTGGGGATCATGTTTCAAGATCCCGATGACCAGATCTTCTGCCCCACGGTCGGAGAAGACGTCGCCTTTGGCCCACGCAATCTGGGATTTCCTCCCGAAGAAGTGTCTCGCCGCACCCGCCATGCGCTGGCCCAGGTCGGGCTGCAGGGATTCGCAGCGCGGTCGCCCCTGCAATTGAGCTGCGGCGAACGGAAGCGCGTCTGCCTGGCCGGGGTGTTGGCCTGTGAACCCAACCTGCTGGCCCTCGACGAACCGTCCAGCAACCTGGATCCACGCTCACGCCGGCAGTTGATCGAAATTCTCAAGTCGTGCGAGGCAGCGCAATTGATCGCCACCCACGATCTGGAATTGATCCTCGACCTGTGCAGCCGGGTCGTGGTGCTCGATCAGGGCCGTATTCAGGCCGACGGCCCTCCTCAAGAAATCCTCGCCAACGCCTCCTTGATGCACCGCCACGGGCTGGAGGTGCCGCTCAGTCTGCAATTGGGCGGCCGGGTTCGTCACCCGGCCGGATAATCCGTGCCCGCGCTGTATGGGGGCACGAACTGGCGAGCTTGCAAAACTCAAAACTCGCCTGGCACTTCCCCCCCTGACCGGGTCCCCAGGCCGCGCCAGATCTGCAGGTTGACGTTCGAGCTGATCGCCCGCACCGAGCCATCGGCCAACAGCGAATGCACCAGCCCCGTATGGTGACTTCGCGAAGTCAGCGCCGAATAGCTGGGGCTTGTGAGGTGGCTCCCTTCTTGGCGTGAACTGTAATCCACATCAAACTTCACTCCCTGATACACCCACGTCACGACAGTGTTCGGCCCCAGGGTCGTTGTAAACCCGCTGTGGTGCGAGTGCCCGTTGGCCCATTCGGTATGCCCGGTTCCATCCGCCGACGAAAGTTGAATGCGGTCCTTGAGTCCTGTGTCGGCACAGGCGGCCACATCCGCAATCGATTGCGGCACATTCGTGCTGGGGGGCCCCCCATTGCGGGTGTAGGCCTGCCAGGAATGGACTTCCGAAGCCATCAGGGTGTTGCTCATGCCGTCGCGGATCGCAGACGACGACAAGGCGCTGTTGGGATGGGTGATTCCATCCCCCCCCTGCCCTGAAACCGGATCGTAAATGAACCAGGTTCCCAGGTTGAATCCATAATTGGTCGGGTACAGAAAGATCCCATTACTACCGGTATTCCGCTGCTGGTTTGCCTTCGGGTCGGATGGGCAGGCATACACGGGGATCCGAAACCCGCTGATGATCGGAAAATTGGACCAGGCCCGGCTGAGATCGATCTGAAAGTAGAGATTCGACTGCTCCAAAAATGGCATCAGACGGCCATGAATCGACCACGAGCCATTCGTAGTGATCTTGGGGTTGATGCAGGCACTGGGAGGAAACAGCGTGTTGGAGGCGGCGTAGTTGTGCATTGCCAGACCAATTTGTCGCAAATGGTTCTTGCATTGCGTCCGCCGTGCCGCCTCACGAGCCTGCTGCACCGCCGGCAACAGCAGCGCGATCAAAATCCCGATGATCGCAATCACCACCAGCAGTTCAATCAGAGTAAAACCAGTCCGTCGTCGCATGCCGTCGCCGTGTGTTCTGCGGAACGAGTGCCAACCACCCATCCTCTCTTTCGGGAAGCAAGCGGCGTACCACCGCGACTCGGCACGCTCAATCCCTGCGTGTTCCCTGATCTGTGGCGGAAATCCAAGACTCCCGCAGGCATCCGTGCGGCGGTTTTTTCGCCACCCCGGCGAAGAATCCGTCGCCAGACCCTCGGCCTTGGGGATCGGGAGTCCTTACACTGGAGGAATTCCACGAGATCCAGCCGCGGTCCCCTGGATGGCGGGTCCGAACGCGCTGCCCCTGCGCTATCCCGCTGGGGGAGAAGGCCTGCCAGGAAAGGTTGATTGCAACGTGCGTTGGTCGATCCGCAACCAGATCCTGCTTCCCTTCGCCGGTGTGACCCTGTTGTCGGTGCTGGCTGCCACCATGGCCGCCGCCTGGCTCGCGGCCCGCGCGCAAGACCAGGTCCAGTTGGCCGCACTGCAGCAGGTGGTGGGAACCCTGGCCCAGGCGAGTTTTCCCATCAATGACACGGTGCTCTCGCAGATGCGGGGGTTATCGGGGGCCCATTTCGTCGCGGTGGATTCGCAGGGAACACCCATTGCCTCCACCCTGCCGTCACCGGCACCCGACCTCGAACGGTTGCACCTGCCCCCCTCGAATGATCTGTCGACTCTGCCGCAGGTCCCCGCGGTGCAGGTGGATTCAACCCGCTATCGCATCGCCCGTCTCGAACGAAATCCGACTTCCAACGCCCAAACCCTGTATGTGCTTTCCCCAGAGAACTCGTGGAACGCGGCCCGCTGGCAGGCCGCCGTTTATCCCCTCTCGGTCGGAGCGCTGTCAGTCGTCCTCACGGCCGGTCTCTCGTTCCTCATCTCCCAACGCATCAGTCGGCGTTTGCGGAATCTGGAGTCTCAGGCAGCGGCCATCGCCGCCGGGGACTTTCGTGAGATTTCCGTCCAGACCCGCGACGACGAATTGCGCGACCTCGAAATCTCGGTCAATCGCATGACCTCGCGTCTGCGCGAATTGGAGGAGACCATCGCGCGGTCGGAACGGGAACGGTTGCTGGCCCAATTGGCCGGGGGCCTGGCCCACCAACTGCGCACCGCGGCCACGGGGGCGAAGCTGGCCCTGCAACTGCATGCCCGTCGCTGCCCCGGTGCGGTCCAAGACCAGAGTGTGAGCGTCGCCCTGCGGCAGTTGACACTCCTCGAAACCCAGGTTCGCGGCCTGCTCTCGCTGGGTCGCAATGAACCTCGGCCACGGGCCGCCATCTCGGTCAACACGCTGCTCCGAGACATCTCCGAGCTGATTTCCCCCGCCTGCGAACATGGGGGTGTGCGACTGGCGGTCGCGACTCTCCTCCACGATGCGCAGCTGCAGGGGGATCCCGGAGCTCTGCAGGCGGCAATCCTCAACCTCGCCCTCAACGCCATCGAGGCGGCCGGGCCTCACGGAGCAGTCTCGCTGAGTGCCCACCAGACAAACTCGTCTCTCGTGGTGGAAGTCCGGGATAACGGGCCGGGGCCAGCCCCGGGAGTGATGGCCAGTCTCGGCCAGCCGTTTGTGACCACCAAACCCGAAGGGGTGGGGCTGGGCCTGACCCTCGTCCGTCAAGTGGCCCAAGACCACCAGGGACAGCTCTCTTGGCGTCGCGAGGGAGCAGAGACCGTCTTCACTCTCTGTTTCCCGGTGTAGAATAGAGAAGTTCTCTTCCCGACCTGGTGTTCGCCCATTCCATGAGCCGAGTCCTGATCGTTGATGACGAACCGACCATCTGCTGGTCGGTCCGCGAGGCGCTCGCCGAAGAAGGACATGCCGTCGAGCTGGCTCCTTCCGCGGAAGAAGGAGTGCGTCAACTGGAGGCCGGGTGGCAGCCTCACCTGGTGGTCCTCGATGTGCGACTTCCCGGAAAAGACGGGCTGTCAGCCCTCGTGGAATGGCGGCAACGCTGGCCCGGCTTGACCATTGTGATCATGACGGCTTTCGGTGATCTGGAGACCGCGGTCCGGGCTCTGCACCACGGCGCGTTCGACTATCTCGTCAAACCCTTTGACCTCGACGCAGCGCTGGTGGTCTTCCGGCGGGCCCTGGAACTTCAGGCCGGGTCCGGGAAGGTCGACAAGCCCCCGGCCTCGGCCGCCGCCCCCGGGGACGAAAACCGCCTGGTCGGTCGCTCTGCCGCCATGCAGCAGATCTTT
Source organism: Planctomycetaceae bacterium (assembly GCA_046318755.1). GTDB lineage: Bacteria > Planctomycetota > Planctomycetia > Planctomycetales > Planctomycetaceae > UBA10511. The sequence goes on along the minus strand of JBKCTR010000204.1, from coordinate 1,172 downwards.
CGGCAAATCGCCCTCGTGGCCCCGTCGTCCAGTTCGGTGTTGATCACCGGGGAAAGTGGCACCGGCAAGGAATTGGTGGCGCGGGCCATTCATCGCCACAGTCCCCGGCGAGACGCCCCCTTCGTCCCCGTCTGTCTCCCCGCCCTCAACCCCAGCCTGGTCGAGGCGGAACTGTTCGGGCATGCCCGAGGGGCTTTCACGGGAGCCCAGTCGAGCCGGCCCGGACTGTTCGAACTGGCCCACGGCGGAACCCTGTTCCTCGACGAGATCGGAGACATTCCCGAATCTCTGCAACTCAAGTTGCTGCGGGTGCTCGAACAGCGGGAATTCTTCCCCGTCGGTTCCACCGAATTGCGGCGGGTCGATGTGCGAGTGCTCGCGGCGACCAATCGCCCCCTCGAGGAATCGCTGACCCAAGGGCAATTCCGCCAGGATTTGTACTTCCGACTGAATGCGGTTGCGATCGACGTTCCCCCGCTGCGGGCCCGGGCGGAAGACATCGCGTTGTTGGCCGCGCATTTCCTCGGGATCTCGATGTCTCCCCAGGGTGCTCCGGCCACGCTCTCTCCCCAAGCGCTGCACCGGCTGCAGTCTCATTCCTGGCCGGGCAATGTTCGGGAGCTCCGGAATGCCATGGAACACGCCGCCGTGCATGCCCGTCAGGGGAGTATCGGTCCGGAGCACCTCCCTCCCAGTGTGCGGACCACGACACCCGTCGCCTCAGCCGTCTCCGAGTCCCCCGAAATCCAGGAAAACCTGCGGCGGCTGATTGCCGACTGGGCCCGGACCACCCTGTCCGCATCCCTTGAGGATTCCGCGGCAGGCCTCTATGAGGCCCTGTTGGCGATTGTCGAACCACCACTGCTGCAGTCGGCCCTTGAACACTCTGGGCAAAACCGGGCTGCTGCCGCGGCGTTGTTGGGACTCCATCGGGAAACCTTGCGGAACAAGCTCCGCGCACATGGCCTCGACTGAGTGTCAGCGGGCGGCGGCGGAAGCGTCATTCAAATGTTCGTTCGCAGGTTCTTTTTCGGTTGCGGGAGACTCCGGCTCACAATAGGGACACGCCGTGGCCGGGGCCTCGGCCTTCCACTGTGCCATCGCAAACCGCACTCCCCGATCGATGGTGAGCACGCCGGTCACAATCACCGCGATCGCGGCAATTCGCAGCA
>JBKCTR010000203.1:0-5427 GCA_046318755.1 Planctomycetaceae bacterium | reverse complement strand
GTCCGTTTAATCGCGATCCCCGACAGCGTCTTGCAGACTGGCGACAACGAACTGACGATTGCCCAGGCGGCGGGTTCGACAGCCATCGATGACATTCGGGTCGGCGAACTGCAACTGCTGGAGCCGGCTGTGGAAGAGGTTGTTCGCCAGGGCCGGCTGCGCGTCCGCATCGTGGATGATCAAACCGGCGACACCATTCCGGGCCGGCTGACCATCACCAATGCCGCCGGCGTGCTGCAGCCTGTACTGGCCGGTCGAGGAGAGCGATTGGCCATCCGGACCGGGGTGGTCTATGGCGGCGGAGCGGAATACCAGGTGGATCTCCCGGCGGGCTGCTGGACGCTGCATGCCGGGCGTGGTTTTGAGTACTCGCTCGACACGCGCGAAGTGACTGTCAGGCGTGGCGAAGACCAGGGGCTGACTTTCCGGCTGCGTCGGGAGGTAGCGACACCCGGATGGGTCGCCTGTGATCCGCATGTGCATACCTTAACGCATTCGGGGCACGGCGATGCGACGGTCGAAGAGCGAATGCTGACAATTGCCGGGGAAGGGATCGAATTGCCGATTGCAACCGATCACAACCGGCATGTGGATCACGAGCCTTTTGCCCGACAGGCCGGGGTCCGGCGCTGGTTTACCCCGGTCGTGGGAAACGAAGTCACCACCCCGCAGGGGCATTTCAATATCTGGCCCGTGCCGGCCGACGCACCGGTTCCCGATCACCGAACGGGTGATTGGCGGGAGCTTTTTCGCTCAATCCAGGCCATTCCGCATGTGCGGGTGGTGATTTTGAATCATGCCCGCGACCTGCATGCAGGTGTGCGTCCGTTTGGGCCGCAGCTGTACCACGAAGGGGTGGGACAGTTCCGGGACGGTCGTGTGCTGCGGGCGAATGCGATGGAGGTGGTGAATTCCGGAGCTGTTCAAACCGATCCCCTGCGTTTGGTACGTGACTGGATGACTCAGCTCAACGCGGGCCGATCTGTGGCACCGGTGGGGGCCAGTGATTCGCACGATGTGTCGCGGTACATCCTCGGACAGGCCCGCACTTACATTCGGGTGGCGGACGAAGCGATCGATGATGTCTCGGCGGTCGACGGGGCGACCAGCTTCGCGGCCGGGCGGGTGATGGTCTCGTACGGACTGCTGGCTGACCTGCGGGTCGAAGATCGTTATGGTCCCGGAGATGTGGTTCCCGCAGTGCGTGACCAGGTGCATTGCCGCCTGCGTGTCCTGGGACCGTCTTGGAGCGACCTCCAAACCGTTCGGCTGTATGCCAATGGAGAACTGTTGCGAGAGCAGCAGGTTCAGCGTGTTTCATCAGCCGACGAATCCGAATCGGGGGTGATTTGGCAGGATGACTGGTCGATTACGACACCCCGCCACGATGTGCACCTGGTCATGGTGGTTCAGGGACCAGGGGTGCGCGGTGCGTTCTGGAAAACGGCCCGCCCCTACCAGCCGACGAGTTCCCGATTCGAACCGCACACGCTGGGGGTGAGTGGTGCTATCTGGCTGGATGTGGATGGAGATGGACGCGGCACCGCGGCCCGGGAAGTGGCCGGCCGGGCATGGGGTAAGGCCGGGGGTGACCTCAGCAAGCTGTTCGCTACGCTCGAGTTGGCAGGGGTGGATGCGGCAGTGGCTGCGCAAGCGGCCTGGTGGTGCGACGAGGCGGGGGTTGACCTGCAGGGGGAGGAAACGCGAAGGAGCTGGATGTCTCGCGGTGCGGCGGTGCGACAGGGTTGGGAGCGATACCTGGGGGCCCGCCCGCTCCCGGAAGAGCGACCGTCACGCTAGAGTGAGCGGTTTGGGGGGACTGGGTGGGTTTGGGGTGGAGACTGCGGCCGCAGGGCGGGCCATGGATGCCAGTGGGAAAACGGCCTCGGGAATTGAATGGCGACCATGGTGAACGCTTTCGCTGGGTGGAGACACCCGACATAATACGGGTCGTGTGGCTGGCGGGAAAACTCGCAGAGGAAGCCAAATCGACCAGCAGGTTGATGGAGCTTCGAGCGGGGAAGATCGCCAGTCGTGTTGTTTTCTGGACCAAACAAGACGCACCGACTCGCGGGCCGGGGCAGTGCGGCCGCGGTGGAGGAATCTGGCCATGGAGCGCATCCCGACGACACGCGAAGGCTTTGACAAGCTGCGCGAAGAAATCCGTCACCTCGAGGATGTCGAGATGCCCAAGATCGCCGAGAAAATCGCCGATGCCCGGGCCGAAGGGGATCTCAGCGAGAACGCCGAGTATCACGGTCAGCGTGAGGCGCAGGGTCTCTTGCAGGCGCGCATCAACCGGCTGAAGGCGAAGCTGACCGCTTCTTATATTGTCGACCCGAAAGATCTGCCGAAGGGGGTGGCGGTGTTCGGTTCTGTGGTGACCGTGCGGAACCTCTCGAATGGGCTGGAGGACAAGTATCAGTTTGTGGGGCCCGGCGAGGAAGACTACAGCGGCGAGGTGATGAAGATCCTCACGAGCAGTCCGCTGGCGAAGGCGATGTTGGGCAAGAAACCTGGCGATCAGGTGGATGTACCGTTGCCCAAGGGGCTGCAGAGGATGGAGATCGTGGCCGTTCAGGAGCCGGGTGCCTGACGGGGCTTTGGGTCGGGAGTGTGGCCGGGCCCCGGTGGGGGCCTGGACGGGTAGTGGGTGAATCGTTTCGCCGCGAGACCGACGGCTGACGTAGCCGTCGGATAGCTCACGTTTCTAGAAGGGAAGTGGGTGTGTCGATGAGTCCCATCTGCCGTTGGTGCTGGCTGTTGTTTGTGGTGGGTTTGCCGATCACGGCGCGAGGGGACGATTGGCTGGAGTTTCGTGGGCCCGGGGGGCAGGGGCACGCGCTCTCTACCGGGCTTCCCGAGCGCTGGAGCGACACGGAGAATCTGTCGTGGAAGCAGGCTATTCCGGGCAAAGGCTGGTCGTCGCCCGTGTTGGTGGGGGGGCATGTGTATCTGACAACGGCGGTGCCGGAGGGGGAGGGGGATGTTCCCGCTCAATCACTCCGCGTGCTCTGTCTCGACGAGGCGAGCGGCCGGTTGGAATGGAATCAGGAACTGTTCCAACAGCCGGAGGGGCAGCGTGTCCATCCCAAGAATTCGCACGCGAGCGCCACTCCGATTTCTGATGGCAAACGGTTGTATGTGCATTTTGGGACGTGGGGGACGGCGTGTCTGGAGCGGGATGGTACAGTGGTTTGGAAGACGACCGCACTGAAGTATCAGCCGGTGCATGGGAACGGTGGATCTCCCGTTTTGTTTGAAGACTTGTTGATCATCAATTGTGACGGGGGCGATGCACAGTTTGTGGTTGCGCTCGACCGCCTCGATGGCTCGGAGAAATGGCGCTACATCCGGGGGCTGGAGCCGGTCAAGGGATTTGCATTCTGCACTCCGTTGTTGGTCGAAGTGGAGGGGCGCATGCAGTTGATCAGCTCGGGGGCGGATGGGGTGGTGGGGTTGGCTCCGCAAACCGGCGAGGAGATCTGGCGGTTTCGTTACAAGGGGGGCTACTCGGTGGTTCCACGTCCCGTGGCGGGGAATGGGCTGGTGTATGTGTGCACGGGGTATGATTCGCCCACGCTGTTGGCCATTCGGCTGGCGGGAGCCAAGGGCGATGTGACGGAAAGCCATTTGGCTTGGAAATTGACGAAGCGGGTACCGCTGAACCCGTCACCGCTGCTGGTCAACGACCTGTTGTACCTCGTGAGTGATGACGGGGTGATGAGCTGTGTGGAGGCGGAGAGTGGCGAGTCGGTATGGCAGCAGCGGATTGGGGGGGCCTATTCCTCTTCGCCGACTTTTGCGGATGGAAGGGTTTACGTGCAGAGCGAGGCGGGGGAGACGTTGGTGATTGAGCCGGGGCGAGAATTCCGCGAGGTCGCGCGGAGCCAAGTGGGTGAGCGGACCTTCGCTTCGTATGCAGTGGCGGGGGAATCGATTTACCTGCGGACCGAATCCAATCTGCTGCGGTTGCAGCGGAGCGGCGCGAAGTAGGGGGAGTTGCCGAGTGCGGTGCTTCGCGGTTCAGCGAACCTCAAGAGGGTTCGAGAGAGGGAAGCATCGCGACTGCCCGTCCTGAGCGACCAAAGACCGCCCTTCGCCAAGATGTTCCACCGGGTGGGTTTGGCGTGTGGAGATGGGGCAACAAAAAAACCGCAGCCCTTCGAAAGGGGCTGCGGCTTGAATCAGCAAGACTGGAAACAGCAAGTTCGGGCGGCAAGCATGAGTTGGCTGCGGCAGCGAGTTTGTTACAGCTCTTCTTCTTCCGACTCGTCGAGGGGAATGAGCGGAGCCGACGGGATGGCCAAGCCATGGTTGCCCATCAACTGCAGTTCATTGGGGCCGTGATCGTAGCAATCTTCTTCGTGCCACAGGGGCATGCCAGCGGCGTAACGGGCCGAGAGCATCATCACCTTTTCCTCAGAACCCGGACGGGCCGTGGTGGGCGAGGAGGGATTGATTCCCAAGGCGATGAATTCGTCCAAGTCAAACGTCGCACCGTCGTCGTATTCGAGGTCGAGTTCATCCATGGTGTGGTCGAGGTCGTCTGCAACGTCCTTCGGCATGTAACAAATCTCCATCTGAACAATCGAATTGCCTGCCTGGAAGAAACCCACGCCGGGCTCAATTCCAAACGGCCGTACCGCTCCGAGACCAAGAGCAGCATCCTGTTCTGCCGCTGAAGTGGAGCTGGAACCAACCAGCGCCCCGCTGGTAGGAGGTTCCCAACTTCAGCCAACCATCCCGGGGATCCGTCCACCGGGGAACCCCCGGGGTTTCTGCCTTGGGGGTTCTGCGAAAAGAGAGCGTTTTTTCGGCGAAAAACGCATCAATCTCCCTATTTTCGACGGGAAATTGCAGATGTCAAACAAAAAAGTTCGCGGGGTACCGATTTTCCCGGATTTCGTTCGGTTCCAAGAAGATGTAGAGGAATCTCCCCCCACATGCTGGCCAACAGCGGACCAATTTCGCTGTGTTTCCCCCGCCAAAGGGGACTGAATCGGTCCCCATCAGCAAAGAGAAGGTGTACGCGAGATCATTTTTCGGGACGTCCGACTTGGTATCGCTTTAGTTTCCGATCCAGAGTCGACCGTTCAATTCCCAGAATTTGTGCCGCCTGCGTCTTGTTCCAATTCGTGCGATCGAGCACTCCCAGGATGTGCTGTTGTTCCAACCGGTCGAGAGAGAGGTCTCCATGTGGAGACGGCCCTGATCCCGGTGCGTCCCCACGAACCCCTTCTTGTCCTCCCAATCCCGAAAATTGAATCTCGTGGGTTTCGATTTGTGTCCCCAGGCACAACACGACCGCCCGTTCAATGGTGTTCTGAAGTTCCCGCACATTTCCAGGCCAGTCATAGGCACACAAACGTTCCAGAGCCCCCGGACTGAATCCGGTGATCTCACGGCCCGTTTTCACCGTGAAAC
>JBKCTR010000202.1:0-11206 GCA_046318755.1 Planctomycetaceae bacterium | reverse complement strand
CCCCCTTGGGCAATCTTCGACGGCCGGCCCACCTGATCGCGCACCTCGAACTCGGGATCGATTCCCAGACACTCGAAGATGGTCGCACAGACGTCGCCGGTGGTCACGGGATTCTCCGCCGGGAAACCGGCTTGCGAATCTGACGCTCCATAGACGGTCCCCCCCCGAATCCCCGCCCCGGCGAACAACACCGAATAGACGAACGGCCAATGGTCGCGGCCGGCGTTGCCGTTGATCTTCGGCGTCCGCCCCATCTCACTCATCACCACGATCAGGGTCTCATCCAGTTCGCCCGACTGCTCGAGATCGGCCAGCAGCGAACCGAACGCCATGTCGAGGTAGGGGAGATTGTTCTTCTTGAGGACCGAGAAATTGGCGGCGTGGGTGTCCCAGCACTCGAACTGCAGCTTGAGCCGTTCCCAGTAGCAGTCCCAGGTCACATTGATGAACCGCACTCCCGCCGAAACCAGCCGGCGGGCGATCAGTGTGCAATTGCCGAACAGCGTGTTGCCATACCGGGCTCGCACCGTGGGGTCGACGGTTTCCAGATTGAACGCATCGCGCACGGTCGACGAGGTCAGAATGCTCCAGGCCCGCTGCTCCTGGCGGTTGAACGAGCCGAGCTCTCCCTGGGCATCCACCCGCAGCCGCTCGGAATCCAGTTGGCGCAACAGATCCTGCCGGGACCCCAGGCGGTTCACGGTCATCTGTTCGCCCAAGCCCGTGTTGGGAATCACTGGCAACCCGCGCAGAGGCTGCGAGGCGTAGGGCTGGTCGGGAGGATTGTCGACGAACGGCTCACACTCGGTGAACAGCGGATCAAATCGCGCCCCGAGAAATCCCCCGTAGGGACCAGGCCGGCGGATCGACTGCCCCCAGCCCAGGTAGCACGGCATGTAGACGTAAGCGGGCTGTTCCTGCCGCCCCCCGGCCAGGTACTCACAGACCGAGCCCATGCTGGGGGGATAACTCGATTTGGTGCTGACGATGTTGTCGAGCGGCAGATCGTAACCGGTGTAGCTGGGAAGGGGATTGTGGCAGCCCCCCCGATGGCTGAGCGACCGGACGATGGCGGTCTTGTTCATCCACTGCGCGAAACTCGGCAGATGCTCGCAGACCTCGATACCGGAGACGGTGGTGGCGATGGGCTTGAATTCGCCCCGGATCTCGGCGGGGGCTTTGGGCTTCATATCGTACATGTCCTGGGTGGCCGCTCCCCCCAGCAGGTACAGCAGGATCACCGATTTCGCCTTGCCCACCCGGCCGGGCTGCGTCTCGGCCGCCCGCAGGTAGTCCGACAGGCCGAAACCGCCCCCAAAGCCAGCCATGGCCGAGAGCCCCCCCACGCGCAACGTCTCCCGACGCGTCAGCCCATCGCAGCACCGCCGGGCACTCCCGTTCAGAGACAGCATCGCGCACCACCTTTCGACTTGCTCGGGTCACATCGGTCCCACGCGTTTCACCCGACCGGCCCCCACGCCGGTCCGTCCACCTCACAATCGTCCATCCCACCACCGCGACGATACCCCAGCCGCCAGCCCGCCGCAAATCCCGTCCATTCGACGCGGCGAAATCCCCCGTAAACCGAGCCCCCCGCGATCGCCGTACGGTCCCCGATCCACCGGCCCCGCGCTGGAACAACGCCCCGCGCGGGGCCACATCCACAGCCGGACTCATTTCACCGGACGCCGGGGAATGGGGGCCACAATCCGCGACGCATGCGTCTGGTTGTGCTCGACCGTGTTCTCGGCCACCACCGCATCGGCCGGGATGTCGAACCCAAAGGGACCTCCTGTATTGGGATTCGGCTCGTAGAAGGCCACTCCCGTGCTGCAGACCGTCACCCGAATGCGGTGCCCCTTGTTAAACACCTGGCTGATCCACCCGACGTCGAAGGCGACATTGGTCACCTTGCCCGGCTCCATCAGCACCTCCTTTTCAAACCCCTCCCGGTACCGGGCCCGGCGGACGTAGTCGACCAGGATGATCGACCGGCCATCGGGATAGACATCGCTCACCCGCACGATGAAGTCGGTATCGCGGGCGGTTGACGTGACCCACAGGTCGGCCTGGATCTGCCCCGTCCATTCCACCGGCTCGGTCAGCACGTCAGTGGTGAAGGTGCGGACCTCGGGCTCGGCTTCAAACTTCTGCGCGTCGGCCGCTCCCGGGAAAGCGACCGTGGTGGTCATCTTGTTCGGATTCTTCGGATCGGCCTTGAACGCCGTGTGCGACTGCGGAGCGGTGGGACGGGACTCGTTCAGTTTTCCTCCCGCCTGCAGGAAGTAGCTGCGGGCCCGGCTGGGAATGGGCCAATCGTCGGCCTCGCGCCAGACGTTGCCCGGAGCACCGGCCTCTCCCAGCGCCCCCATCACGTAGTACCGCACGGGGGCATCGCGGTCGACGCCATTGTCGACTCCCTTGAGATAATGGTCCATCCAGCGAATCAGATGCTGCTCGCCATCGAAGCGGGCGTTGTCGGGATAGGTCAGTTCCGACACCTTGGCGTTGTTCTTCCCCTGCAGGCCGCCATGCAGCCAGGGACCAATCAGCAATTGCTGCTGTCCACGGGAATTCGGCCCGGCCTTGTGCTGCCGTCCCACGTAGCTGTCGACCGAACCCTGGTTCATGAAGTCGTACCAACTGCCAATGGTGAAGCAGGGAACGTTCATTTTGTCGAAATGCCGGCTGCAGTCTTCGGACTGCCAGTAGAGGTCATAGGTGGGATGCTGGTTCCACTCGACCATCAAATCGTGGTTGTGGGCCGGCACCCGGCAGACCGCCCCCATGTTTTTGAACCGCTCGGGGCGGGTGGTACCGCCGATGCGGTATCCCTCGTGGTAGAGGCTCAAGCCGGTGTCGATCATGTACTGGGCGGTCAGATGCGGGGGCTGGGTGATGGCCAGAAAGTTCTGCGCATAACCCGCCTGGGAACTGCCAAACGTACCGACTTTGCCGGTCGACCAGGGTTGTGTTCCCAACCACTCGCAGACGTCGTAGCCATCCTTGAGTTCGCCCCAGCCCAGCGCCCGGTAGCCGACCCAGGTCCCCTCCGACAGACCGGCCCCACGGAAATTCACCCCGCAGACCACATAGCCCGGCTTCGCCAGGCGGGCGAAGGCCTGGCGGGTCCCCGCCCCCTTGAGGTCGGCATAACGCTGCTCGAACAGCACGGGCCAGGGACCTTTCCCCACGGGAAAGTACAGATAGGCCGAGAGCCGCACGCCATCGCGCATGGGAATCATCACATGCTCTTCGCGGACTCCCCCGAGGTCGATGTCTCCCTCGGCTCCGTGGGCCAGGCCCACCATCACCAACACCAGGCCCACCAGGCCAGCCAGCGCTCTGCTCCAGCGGTTCCACACCGTCGTCTCAGCCGTCATCGCATGTTCTCCCAAGGTCATCGTGTGCCGGTCGAGTCACTCCCGCAGCCTCTCCGGACGGCACCTGCCTCGTTTCCCGCGGTCTATGCCGTGGGTCCGAAGCATCCCCGCCCGGCGGCGCTGAACCAGAGACTATGTCATTTCATCAAGATTCACCAATGGATCGGGGGGGGGTTCCCGGGAGAGATCGATCGACTGTCGCCTGCGAGCCCCCCAGCGCGAAGCGGTCGCATGGGAATCTGACCAGGGTTTCGGTAGTCTCTGGCCCAGTTCCCAGTCGTGGGGCCCGTGTCCGTTCCATTCGCTTGCGAGGTTGTTGCCGTGCCCCCCCTGGGAGCCCACATGTCGATTGCCGGTGGCTATTTCCGGGCGGTGGAGGCCGCGGCCGAGCTGGGAATGGACTGTGTCCAGATCTTCACGAAAAACAACAATCAGTGGACCGGGAAACCGCTGACCGAGGCCGACATCGCCGAGTTCCGCGCGGCACTCGACCGCACGGGGGTTTCGCTCCCCTGCTCGCACGACAGCTACCTGATCAACCTGGCCAGCCCCGACCCGGCCCTGTGGCAAAAGTCGCTCGACGCCTTTGTCATCGAACTGGAACGGGCCGAAGCCCTCGGCTGCCTGGGGGTCGTGATGCACCCGGGGAGCCACGTCAGCTCGACCGCGGAAGAGGGGCTCTCGAAGATCATTGAGGCCCTCAATGAGGCGCACCGCGCGACCCGGGGAGTACGCGTGCAGACATGGCTGGAGACCACCGCCGGCCAGGGCACCAATCTCGGCTGGCGATTCGAAGAACTGCAGCGCATTCTCGAAGGGCTGCAGGAACCCGAGCGGGCGGGCATATGCGTCGACACCTGCCACATTTTCGCGGCTGGCTACGAGTTGGGGACACCCGAGACCTATGCCGCGACATTTGACGAATTCGACCGACGGATCGGCCTCGATCGCATCCGGGCGTTCCACCTCAACGACAGCGTCAAGGGGCTGGGGAGCCGGGTCGATCGGCATGCCCGTATTGGGGGGGGTCAGCTCGGCATCGAACCGTTCCGACTGCTGCTGAACGATCCCCGGTTTGCCGCGATTCCGATGTATATGGAAACGCCCAAGGGAGACGAAGAGGGGGAGCCTCTCGACGCCATCAACCTGCGAACTCTGCGGGGTTTGATTGAGCCAGCCCGCGCCGCCCCGAAGCGCAAACGCAAGGCCTCTTCCTGACCAGATCGAGCCGAAGCGCCCGACGGCCGTGATCGACGGGGCACTCGTTTTCCGCAGCCATCCCCGGTTTCAGCCGTACGTTCCCGTCCGGGGGGCCCGCAGATCGGCCGTGGCGAAGTGGTGGCTCGTGAGGGGGACCGCCGACGAAAGGGCCAGCACAACGGCCGGCTCTTGGACGGACAGGGGAACCTCTTCGCGGGGCAGTTCGAACGAGGCTTCCGCAGCCGCAGCCCGCCGCCAGGAGAGCATCGCCAGAATGCTCGGCAGCAAAACGAGCGATACCAACAGGCAGGCCCCCACCCCCAGGGTCAGAACCAGCCCCAGGCTGTACAGGCCGCGGTGCCGGGCAATCATCATCGCACCGAAGCCCACCATGGTGGTCAGGGTATTCACCAGAATCGCACTGAAGGCGGTCGAACCGATCTCGTAGCGACCCTTCTGGTGCAGCGAGTCGTGCACCACATGCACCCCGCCGTCGACACCAATCCCCATGATCAGCGGGAGCACGATCATGTTCGCGGGATTCAAATCGATGTGGAAATGCCCCATGGTGCCGAACAGCAGCACGGTACCCGCCATCGGCGGCAGCATCGCCAGAAAGGCAAGTTTGAAACTGCGAAAATCGAGTAGCAGTACGGCGAAGGCGGCGAACAGAGCGTACAAACCAGCCTTTTCGTAACTCTCCTTGATCGAACGCGACGCTTCAAAGGTTTGGAGCGGAGTGCCGGTTGCCTCGGGGTCGACCGAGCGGATGTCGGCGATGAATTCGGCCAGAGGCTTCTGGTCCCAGATCTGCTGCTTCGGATAGACCTGCAGCAGCCACTTCCGGCGGGGAGAGACGAACCGATCGACGAGGGTGGGAGACAGATCTTCGAGTGTCACCGGATCGGTCTTGGAAATCATCGACAGGGCCCGGAAGCTCTGCCAGAGCTCGGTGGTCAACCGGGTCTGGTACTCACGCAGCAAAGACAACTGCCGGGCGTCATCGCATTGGTCCAACCGGTCGAGAAAATTCCCCACCTCCTGCAGGGTCGCCTTCGACAGGGTACCGGGCAGACCTTCGAGCAGTGTCTCAATCTTCTCCAGCTCGGCCCCAATCTGGCTAGGGTCGACTCCCCGCGGTCCCATGGGGCGCTCGGGCAGTTTCTGCAGCATCGAATGAATCGCCTGCACATACAGCTGGGTCTCTTCGGTGCTGTGGGCCGGCAGAACCGAGGCGATCTCCTCGACACGGTGCACCGTCGGCAGGGCGAGGAACTTGGCCTTGAGCTCGCGGGCCTCGTCGGCACTGCTCGCCAGCGAGACGGCGAACAGCAGCGAACTGTCAGATTGTTCGAAGATGCGGTGCTGCACCTCGACTGGGTCCAAGCCCTCGGCCTGCAGATTCAGCAGGTTGTAGTCGTACTGCACATCGAACGCCCGCTGGCCCAAGAACCCCAGGCCCGCGAGACAGATCACACAGATCGGCAAGGCATGGCGGGAGAGCACTCGACGATAGCCGTTCGCCTCGATCGGATTGCAGATCATCGTCGGCTTGAGATTGCGGTCGGCGATGGCGATGAGGGCGGGCTGGACCACGAAGGCAGCCACGAGGAACAGCAGAATGCCGCCCCCGGCGATGAGCCCCAGTTCCGCCACTCCGGTGAAGTCCGTCAGCAGGGCGGTGAAAAAGCCAATCGCACTGGTGACGGCAGCGGTGACGGTTCCCGGGCCAATGCTGACCGCAGATTCCCCCAAGGCGTCGTGCAAATCATGGCCATGATGCCGCAGTTCGATGTAACGCTCGAGGACCACGATCGAGAAATCGACACCAATCCCCAGCAGCATGGCCGCGAATGAGACCGAGAGAATATTCAGGTGCCCAATCAACAGGGTCGTCAGTCCGAACGACCATGCCATACCGATGGCCATGGTGATGGTCGAGAGCAGAGGATAGCGGAAACCACGGAGTCCCCAGATCAGCAGAGCGGTCACCCCGAGGAACGAGAGGACCGACGCCTGGGTCATGGAGGCCTGCGAATCGCGCATCTCATCGCTTTCGAGGACGGGCACGCCAGTCACTCCCAGACGGACCTCGGGATGACGCCCCCCCACCTCGGCCATCAGGGACCGCAGCCGTTCAATCGCCGGAGCCGGTCCATTGAAGTCGTCGCCGCTGGTCCGGGGCTGCACCTTGAGGAAACCCATCGAGCCGCGGGCGTTCATCAGGTAGCGGTCGGCGAACTGGGTCTCGATCTGGGCGAACTGCCCCCCCATCGCCATCTGCCAGGGAGATTGATAGCGGGCCCGCTCGGCCGAGAACTCGCGCAGGCTGGTCGCCAGCAGGTGAATCTGCCGGACCAAAGGAGCCGCTGCGATTTCGGCCAGATCGGGAGGCTGTTCCAGAGCTCCCTTCAGCTGGAACCGCAGTTCTCGCACCATGCGGTAGAGGTTGAGCTTCTTGAAATCCTTCAGCAGAACCTGGAACTCATCGAGCTGACCCAGCAGCATCTGGAGGTCATCGGGACCGGCGAATTGCAGAGCCTTTTCTCGCAACCCGGCGAGATCCACCCGATACAGCGCATTGCGGAAGTGCTCGGTGTCGGCGTCCACCAGGGACCCCAGATCATCGATCGCCGCTTCGATCCGCTTGACGTCATCCCCTTCCACCACCACCACGATATCTTCCGAAGCATCGCCAAAGGCATCGAGATAGTTCAGCCAGCGCTGGTGGTAATCGGTCTGCGGGTCGATCAGGTCGGCCCGCTTGGTCTTGAATTTGAGCTGGGTCTGAGTCAACCAGGTGGAGGCGAGTGCCAAGCCGCAGCACACCGTGAGGGTGAGCCAGGGAGAACGGGCACAACCCACGGTAACCCAGCGCAGGAAGACCTGGAAGCGCGACGGTTCGTCTTCGTTCGGTGGAGTCAAAGCGTCCATGCTGTGTTCCGCAGTCGCCGGCGTCCGAGACGCTGCTACCGCGAATGATCCGTTGGGCCTGGAAAACGTCCTGTCGTCAATCCGGTGATCCCTCCCTGGCACCTGCGGCGAAGCAGGTTCTCCAGGAAACCAATCTCCAGTGATCTCCCGCCATCCGTGTTCGGGCGAAACACGCCATCAACCCGGCCGCCCTATCCCTGAGGGGGGCGGGAAATCGCGCGGACTGTAGGGGAAAGCCGAGATACTGGGCAATATGTTTTTGCTGGACCTCTTGGCGAACACGTCGGCCCGCCTCCTGAAAGCGAAAACCGCAGTCCCGAAGACAATCCGGGATACCCCAAAGCCCCCAGACCACCACATCAACTGGAATTCGGCCACGCTGCTTCAAAGAGCTGTTGTGGCCCCCCTGCGGTTAAGTCGGGACGCTGCAGCTCGTCAAGGAAAACCAGTGACCCTTACCGTTCAGGCGGTGAGTTGAGCTGCCAGATTTCGGTGGTTTGGGGGACAGACCTGCCGGTGTCGGGACGCGCGGGTTCCATCGCCCGCTCGAGCCAACCGCCGCCAAACACGCTCCGCAGGTCGAGATGCGGCAGGTGCATGTGCCCCAGATGGCAGTTGCAACGGGAATTGGGACAGTGGCGCACCTGCAGGGCCTGTTCCCATTGGTCGTCATGAATGCTACCCAGGGACGTGTCAACAAAATGACACCGCCGCATCGTTCCTTCACCGTCGACCGTAAAGGCGGTTTCTCCTGTCAGGCAAGAAATACCCAGAGTCCGCTGGGGCCGGAGGTTAATGAGGAACAACGGATCGACCGTCAGCAATCGGGCGGTTTCCTCCCGGGTGTAACGTCGCCGACGCCCCTGCAGGGCATTGACCCACAGGTAGACGTCGGATGGCAGCCGGCGGCGGACCTCCTCGATCAACTCAATATGGGCCGGGTTTCCCACCAATCCGACGCTTAACGAAATCCCGCGATCCAACACGCACGTCACCTGTCCCAGGAAATCGTCGAGCGTCACTTCCGACGGATGGAAAGTCGACCACAACCCCACCTTCGAGGCGTCTACCCGGGACAACCAATCGAGTGAGCCGGAGAGGTTCGTCTGGACCGCCACCCGATCGACATGAGCGGCGTGCGACAATTCCACCAGTGCCTCTTGGTACCAGCGGCGCACGAGGGCTTCACCCCACGGAGTGAACAACACCTGCCAGCGATGCTGCGTCTGCCGGCCGAGCCATCCGACAAACTGCGACAAGGCGCCACGATCGCGGGTCAATTGAGCCGCCGTGTCGCGACGCTTTGCAAACGGGCAATAGTCGCAGGCGTAATTGCAACTGGAAAGGGGCCCTCGATAGAGAACGGTCAGGTTCATGCCGGGGCGAACTCCTCGAGGGACCGGCGGCGGGCGGGTGCATAGAGCCAGGGACCGATCGCATCCGACAACGCCAGCCCCTCGGCGGTGAGTTTGAGCGTCTCTGTCTTCCAACAAGCCCATCCCTGTTCGACAAGCGACTGCAATTCGGGAAAACTGTCCATCAACGGACGGTCAAACCGCGTCTGGTAGGCGGCTGCCGAGAGCCCCGAGGTCTGCAGCAGAGAAAGCAGCACAAACCGTCGACGCAGGTCATCCTCGGTCAGCCAGACCCCGTGACTCGCCTGGGCGAAACTCGCTTCGTCCTGTCGAATCCAATCACGCAACAGGGTTCGCACGCCCCCCTGGCTCACAGCAAAGCGGCTGCTGTAATGCAGCGTCTGGGTATACGAACGGGCTCCGCAACCCAACCCCACCATGCCGTCGGATTGGCAACACCACTCCAACGACTGGTCCGGACCCGTTCTGTCAGCCACGGCGGCCCCCTGAGGCTGGCTACGGCGAAAACAACGCATCGAGACCTGTTCCCAGCCGACCGTCGCCAGGAACTCGACCGCCTGCCGGTACAACTTCAGACGGTGCTGGTTGTCCACTGACGATTCCCGTCGGCCCAATCCGGTCTGCGGACGAATGTATAGCGGATACAGAAACAATTCGTCGGGCTCCCAGCGCAGCGCGGTCTGCACGGACTCCCGCCACGACTCGGCAGTCTGCGTCGGGTCTCCATAGATCAGATCGAGATTCAGGACGGGGAATGAGAACTTCCGAATGGTCTCCAGCGCGCGGTAGACCTCGGTCGTCTGCTGCGGCCGTCCCATGGCGCGGGATTCGTGATCGAGGAACGACTGCACGCCCAGGCTGAGACGATGAGTCCCGGCGTCACTCAGAACCTGAAGACGCTCGGCCGTGGCCGTGGTAGGTGAAGTCTCGACAGACAGCAGTGCCTTGCGAGGATCTCCCCCCCATCCGTCAGATAGCAAAGCCAAGACCCGCGCCAACTGCCGGGCCGAGAGGAATGTCGGGGTTCCGCCCCCCAACGCCATCCGCCGCAAACCCGGGCGGTCGAAGACCTCGCGCACAACCCGCGATTGCCGCTCGAGGCTGCCGAGATAGGCCTCAACCACCTCTTCGGATGGCTGTGACTCGGTCAACAGATTGCAAAACCCGCACCTCATCTCACAGAACGGAACATGCACGTACAGAAACAGCCGCGAATGGTCTTCAGCGCGCCACGCCTCATGCAATGGGACCGCGGGCAGCAGCGAACCATAGGCCGACTTGTGGGGATAACCATACGTGTACGCGGTGTACGGATCGGGGAGCGGTGTGATTTCACAACCGGTGTCCGACACCCCACCGGCCGACTGTTCGAGAATGGGCAAGGCGCTGCCCGGTACAAGCGTCATGACAAGTCCCCCCACTGGCATTCGGCATACGGGACATCCCAGACCGCGCGATGGGCCAATCGGTGACCGAAATATCCCTCGTCGCCAAAACAGGTTCCATGATCGGACATCAGGAACCCCCAACCGGCGCGTCCCCGGCGTTCCAGGGTTTCAAACAGTCGGGGCAATTCCCGGTCGACCGCTGCCAGCGCCGCCCGCTGGGTGTCGACTGACTCGGCCTGCGCTCCAGGCCGGTAAAATCGGGTGGGGGGATGTGTGGCCGAGAAATTGATGAACAGCAACACGGGCTGGGTGGGCGATGCCGCCTCGAGGCGTGCACAGGCCCGCTCGATTTGTGCCTGGCAAGAACGTGGTTCGGTCACGCCAAACGCCGGCTCCCAATGCGCCTCGTCAAACATCCCGGGCAGAACCTGCCCCAAGGGGGTGCCCGGATTGAAAAACCCGGTGCCCCCGATGCAGATGGTGTGATAACCCCGGCGGCGCAGGCCAGCGATCAGGCTGTCGCCCTCCAACACGGCGGTCGACTGTCCTGTCGACCGGCTCCCGGGAAAAGCCAGCGCGAAGGGGCGTGCATACCGACCGGGAGCCACGGGCGTCGGAAAGAACCCTGCGAGGATGGCCGCATGCGAGGCGTAGGTGAAGTTTCCGGGAGCATGCCGGGACTCCCAGGCTCCAACGCGTGTCTGCAGGCAGGGAGTTTCACCGGCGACCAGAGCCTGCTGGGCGACATCGAGCCGTAGCGCGTCGAAGGTCACCAAAAGAAAGTCAGCCTGTCCCACCAACTTATAGTAACCCACCATCACTTCACCACCTCTGCAATGGGGCGAATCCGATCGTCTTTTGTGGTCTCTCGGTCACCAGCCCCCAGTTCGAGGCCATCCCGGCAGGAACTGGCTAAAACCGAGAG
>JBKCTR010000201.1:0-3724 GCA_046318755.1 Planctomycetaceae bacterium | reverse complement strand
TTCCATGTACGGGTAGGTGTCACTGCGGCTGTCGGAATCGAGCAACAGGGCGTCGCAGGCGACATTCGACTTGCAGCCGGTGGCCCCGTTGGCCACCTTCACCAGACCCCGATAGCTGGCCCGCCCCCCCGCCTTCGAGATGCTCTTCGAGATGATGCGGCTGTACGTGTTGGGGGCACAGTGCACCATCTTGGCCCCGGCGTCCTGATGCTGTCCCTTGCCGGCGAAGGCAATCGACAGGGTTTCGCCGCGGGCCCCGGGTTCCATCAGGTAAATGGCGGGGTACTTCATTGTCAGCCGCGAACCCAGATTCCCGTCCACCCACTCCATCAGAGAGTCACCGTAGGCCATGGCCCGTTTGGTCACCAGGTTGTAAACGTTGGCAGACCAGTTCTGGATGGTGGTGTAACGGCAACGGGCACCGCGCTTCACAATGATTTCCACCACGGCCGAGTGCAGGCTCTCGCTACTGTAAGTGGGAGCGGTGCAACCCTCGACGTAATGCACCGAAGCGCCTTCGTCGACAATGATCAGCGTCCGCTCAAACTGCCCCATGTTCTCGGAATTGATCCGGAAATAGGCCTGCAGTGGAAATTCGATCTTCACCCCCTTGGGGACGTAGATGAACGAACCGCCCGACCAGACCGCCGAATTGAGGGCGGCAAACTTGTTGTCAGCGGGGGGAATGACGGTGCCAAAGTATTGGCGGAAGAGCTCTGGGTGGTCGCGGAGGGCCGAGTCGGTGTCTGTGAAGATCACCCCCTGTTTCGCCAGGTCTTCCTGCAGGCTGCCGTAGACCACCTCCGATTCGTACTGCGCCTTGACCCCGGCCAGGTACTTGCGTTCGGCCTCGGGAATTCCCAGCCGGTCGTAGGTCTTGCGGATCTCGTCGGGCACATCTTCCCAACTCCGTTCCTGCCCCTGGGCAGCCTTCACGTAGTAGTGAATGTCCTGGAAATCGAGTTGCCGCAGTTCACCCCCCCACAGCGGGAGCGGCTTCCGGAAGAAAGTCTCCAGTGAGCTGAGACGAAATTCCCGCATCCAGGCGGGCTCGTTCTTCATCTCGGAGATCTGCGCCACAATGTCACGGTCGATTCCCTTGCGGGCCGTGAAGACATAGTTCGCAGTGGAATCGTGAAAACCGTACTGGTAATCGCCGATGCCAATCTCTTCGTCCGTCGTCTTCAGATCGGTCGCCATCGCCAAATTCCCGGGAGCTGGGCTCCGCATGAGTTGGTGGAAGCTGTGTCAAAACGCCATGCGGGTCTGCCTCTATTCGAGGGGCCAGACCCGCAGAAACTACCGTGCGGCAGCGGGTTGGCGACTGCCGGCATCCGCCGCCGCCTGTTCCTCAGCCGCTGCCTCGGGGTGCCGTTGACGCACACCCGTGTATCCCTGGTCGTGCAGTTCATGGGCCAGACGGGCATCACCCCGCTCAACCACCCGCCCAGCCAGGAGCACGTGCGTGTGCTGAGGCCGGTTGAATTCGAGCAGGCGTTCGTGGTGGGTGATGATGATGATGGCCATGTCGGGGCCGGCCAGTCGCGAGATTGCTTCGCTGACGAACCGCACTGCATCACTGTCGAGACCACTGTCAGTCTCGTCGAGAATCGCGAACTTCGGCCGCAGCATCGCCAACTGCAGAATCTCCATCCGCTTCTTCTCGCCACCCGAGAAGCCGTCGTTGAGATACCGCCGGGCGAACTCGGGTTCGATTCCCAGTTCTTCCATCCGCGCCTTCAACTCGGCCCGGAATTCCCGCATGGGAATGAGACCTTCCCCTTCCTTGCGGTTGGGGTTGCGAACGTTGGTCACCGCATGTCGCAGGAAGTCGGCAACCTTCACCCCGGGAACCGTGACAGGGTATTGGAACGCCAGGAATAATCCCATGCGGGCCCGGGCATCAGGTTCGAGTTCGTTGAGCCAGACACCGTCGATCGAGATGCGTCCGTCGACCAGCTCGTACTTGGGATGCCCCATGAGGGCATACGCCAGCGTGCTTTTGCCAGAACCGTTGGGGCCCATCAAGGCATGGATCTCTCCCTGCCGGACCTCCAGATCGACACCTTGGAGAATCATCTTCTCATCGATGCTGACACACAGATTCTCGACCTTCAACACACTGGACATGGCGACAACCGACTGCTCGAAAAGGGAACCACAGTGGACGACGCGGGACAGACGCTGACCGGCATTCCGACCACAAACTGGCAGTCGAAGCGGCGACGCCCGTCACGGGCAACTCGTACTCCCTCGGGCCAACTCCCCCAGGGAGAACCGAAAATCTCAAACACCCACGAACGCGGGCGGGGTGGCATAACCCGAATGGTGCGGGACAGGAAGCTCGGTGTTCATACCGCGCCCCAACCGCTTGGCCTTGATCTTGTCTTGAATCCGCATGAGACCCTCCAGCAGGGCCTCGGGACGCGGTGGACAGCCCGGAACGTACACATCCACGGGGACCACCAGATCGACCCCCTTCACGACGTGATAGCCCCACTTGAAGTAGGGCCCGCCTCCCACCGTGCAAGCCCCCATCGCAATCACGTACTTGGGATCGGGCATCTGCTCGTACAGACGCCGCACCCGGCTGGCCATCTTAAAGGTCACCGTTCCCGCCACGATCATGAGGTCGGCCTGACGGGGGGTGGCCCGAAATGCCCCGGCTCCAAACCGGTCGAGGTCGTACCGACTCGCTCCCGCCGCCATCATCTCGATCGCGCAGCACGCCAAACCGAAGGTCATGGGCCAGATGCTGGCCTGACGAGCCCAGTTGGTCGCCTGCTCCAGCGTGGTGATGATCAGGTTCTCTTCGAAACGTCCGTCAATCCAACTCATGGTGTGATCCTGGTTCAATCCGCAACAGTCCGGGCCCTGAATCGCTCTCCCTTCGCAGCCGATGATGACCCGGAGGAAGGCTCAAAGCCTTGAATCGTATCTCGCGGCAAATCGTTTTTCGAACAGGGTTTGCGGGTTTTCCAAGGTCTGGGAAGTGGGTCACACCGAGTGGCCGGAGACCTCAAATTCACAGTAGCGGTGTCCATCCAAACAACACTGTGACAACTTCACTTCTGTCCCCAACGCCTGCTCGAACACCTGCCGCTCCAATTCGCACACCCCGCGATCTTCCTCGGCCAAATCCAGGTAGGGACAATTGTGCTCACGCAGCACAGGAAGATCTGAACGCTCATTCACCTCAACATCGAATCCGCGGCTCGCAAGCGACGCGGCCAAGGTCTTCAACCGCTCGCGCAAGCGACCCTCGCCATAAACCCCCAGCCGCCGCACCATCGCCTCTTTGACCCGACGCTGGACTTCAGCCCGAATCTCGGGATTCTCAATCGAGTGCAACTCACGCCACAGAATCAAAGCCAAATCACCGTAGTTGTCACCCAACTGCCGGCTGCCCAACTCGGTCACTTTGTACACGTAGTGCGGCCGGCCGCGTCCATGCCGAATTCGCTCCCGAGCGACCAACCCACTTCCCTGCAACCGGGTCAGCCGTTGCCGCACCGCTGTCGCCGTCACCCCCGCCGTCTCACAAATCTCCTGCACCGTGCGCGGACCAATCCGCTGCAGATGGCTGAGAAACTCGGTGTCGGCGGGTTCCAGATTGACGCGCATGAGAACGGACTCGAAAGCTCGGAGATTTCACTCGACTGTGCACCTCACGAGCTGAGTATAGACACTCTGGTCTTTTTTGACAACAAAAAATGCAAAAAAT
>JBKCTR010000200.1:0-4374 GCA_046318755.1 Planctomycetaceae bacterium | reverse complement strand
CCATCACCTTGGTCGCGTCGATTCCATACCGGGCGAGAGCATCCCGCCGCGGCTCGATGCGCAGCGTCGAAAGATTCGCCTGGTAGTCGGCCTTCACATCCACCGCCCCGGGAATGGTCGTCAGCACCCGCTCGATCGCCTTGGCCTTCGCCCCCAACACCGCCAGGTCATCGCCATACAACTGCACCGCGACATCGGCCTTGACCCCGGCGACGAGCTCGTCAACCCGCATTTCGATCGGCTGGGTGAAGCCAAACGCCACCCCCGGCACATTCTCATTCAACTTCTCCGACATCTGTTCGATCAATTCATCACGGGTGATGTGCTCGGGCCAAGCCGCATGCGGCTTCAGCAGCACCCACACATCGGTCTGATGCACTCCCATCACATCATTCGCAATCTCGGGCCGACCTGTCTTGCAGAAGACAGTGGCGACCTGGGGAAAGGCACCCACCACCTGCTCAATATGGGTCGACATGTCGATCGACCCTTCGAGCGAGGCGGTAGGGAGACGCACCGCTTCAATCAACAGATCTCCTTCCTCCAGGCGGGGCATGAATTCCGCCCCCAGGTAGCGTCCGACGGGCAGGCTCACCAGAAAGACCCCCAGCGCCAAGGCAATGGTCAGAGCCGGATAGGCAATCGTCTTCTTGACCAGCGGTTCGTAAAATCGGCGAATGAACCGGACCAGCCAAACGTCCTTCTCATCCACTTCTCGGGGGAGCGCCAGGGACGCCATGGCGGGCATGAAGGTCATCGACAACACCAGAGATCCCAACAGCGCGAACAGCACGGTCAGAGCCATTGGACGGAACATCTTCCCCTCCATCCCCTGCAACGCGAGGATCGGGACATACACCACGGCGATGATCAATTCCCCAAACATGGTGGGCTTGCGGACCTCGATCGCCGCGTCCCGGATGATCTGCACCCGGTTCTTGCGGCTCCGATCGTGGGAAAGATGCCGGATGCAGTTCTCGACCATGATGACCGAACTGTCGACGATCAACCCGAAATCGATCGCCCCCAAGCTCATCAGGCTGGCGGTGATTCCCGTCAAATGCATCAGGTTGGCTGCGAACAACATCGACAGCGGGATGGCCAAGGCAGTGATCAATCCGGCGCGCAGACTGCCGAGCATCACCAAGAGCACAATAATCACCAGAGCCCCTCCCTCGAACAGGTTCTTCATGACCGTGTTGAGAGTGCGGCCAATCAAGGCCGAGCGATCGTACGTGACGTCGATCCAGACGCCCTCTGGAAGCGCGGTCTGCATCCGCTCGATCCGTTCCTTGACCGCCTCGACCACGACACGGGAGTTTTCGCCGATCAGCATCATCACGAGTCCCGTCACCGCTTCACCCCGCCCGTCGCGGGTGACCGCTCCCTGCCGGGTCATGGGTGCCATTTCCACCGTGGCGATATCCCGCACCAGGATGGGAGTGCCATCCGATTCGCGCCGCACGACAATCTCGAGAATCCCCTCGATGTCCTTCAGCAAAGCCTGTCCCCGAATAAACCGCTGCTCGTCGTAGTGCACGACATAGCCACCGCCAGCAATCAGATTGTTGTCCGCAAGTTGCTCAAACAGATCGGCCAGGGTGATTCCATAGCTGGTGAGACGGTCGGGATCAGGACGGACTTCGAACGTTTTGTAGTAACCACCATGCGTGTTGATTTCCGTCACCCCGCGCACTTCGCGCAGCTTCGGGGCGACATCCCAATCGAGGATGGTCCGCAATTGCATCGGCGAGTACCGTTCGTCACCCCGCACCTCGAACTGCAGAATCTCTCCCAGAGCAGTCGTCAGGGGGCCGAGACGGGGCGTTCCATAGCCGGGCGGAATCTGGGCGCTCGCCACCGGCAGCCGCTCCGTCACCAATTGACGAGCACGATACAAATCGGTTCCTTCCTGGAACACGATCGTCACCACCGAAATGCCAAACTTCGAGACACTGCGCAATTCTTCAATCTTGGGCAGACCACTCATGGTGGCCTCAACCGGATAGGTGATGTATCTCTCGACCTCCACCGGCGACAACGGCCCCGCCTCGGTGACCACCTGCACCTGGGTGTTGGTCAGGTCGGGCACGGCATCAATCGGCAGGCTGATGGTCGAAGCGACCCCCAGCAGGGAAATCACCCCTGTGATCGCCAGGACCAGAAACCGGTTGTGCAAAGAGAACTCAATCAGTCGGGTCAACATGGGCCTATTCCTCCCGTTCCAGAAGCAATTCCGATTTCAGCAGGAACGCCCCTTTGGTCACGACCCGATCACCCGCTTTCAAGCCGCTGCGGATCTCGATCCAGCCGTCCGACACCCGTCCCGTCTTCACATCCACCCGCCGAAGGCGCCCGGGTTGCTCTTCCACGAACACGAAGCGACGCCGTTCGTGTTCCATCAGCCCCTGCTCGGGGACCGCCAGAACTTCGGTCTGCTCTTCGAGGGGAATGGACACCCGCACAAACAACCCGGGACGCAGGCGGCCGCCGGAATTGTCGAGACTGGCCACCAGCGGAACGGCATTCGAGGTCGGCGACACCTCCCGGCCCACGTAGTACACCTTCGCGGTGAATTTCTCTCCCGGCAACGCCGGTGTTTCGACCGTGAGAGGGGTGTCGGGCTGGATGCCCAGCACTTTCCAGTCGGCTTCCCTCAGGTTGGCCGAGACCCAGAGCCGGCTTGTGTCGGCCAGGACGAACTGCCGATCTCCCTGCTTCAACCGCTCCGATACACCGTACACACTCTCTTCGATCGTTCCTGCAAATGGAGCCCGCATCTCGATTTGCGAGAGATCGGGGGCGTCTCCCTGGGTGCTCTGTTCGGAGTCGGGATAACCCAGCAGCGAATTCAGATGATGCCGTGCGAGATCGTGCCGTCTTTGGCAGTCTTCAAAGTCGGCGCGGGCCCGCTCTTGTTCGCGCTTGGTATCGAAGGCCGACTGTTCGCACACCGCCTTGAGATTTTCTTCGGCTCCCTCACGATCACTGGTCCGTTCGGTGACGGTTCGAGACGAGACCGCCCCGGTTTCCGCCGCCGATGTGACTTTGCTTTCGAGCGTCTGGTTCAACAGAAACTTGCTGTACGCCCCCAGCAGCGTCCCCCGGAATTCCCCCAAGACCCGTTCGCGGAACCGGTCTTCGAGTTTTCTCATGGGCTGCCGTCCTTCGATGCCCCGAATCAGGACATCAACACTGTCGGCGACCTGCGAGCGGAATTCGAGCGTTTTGCGGGCCAGCTCCAGTTCGGCCTGACGCTGCAGAACATTCGCGCGGGCCGTGCCCACTTCCGGACTGCTCAGCAGAGCCAACACCTGTGCCTGTTCCACGCGATCCCCCGGCTTGACCAGAATGCGGGTCAGGATCCCGTCGGTGGCTGACTTCAACTCCACGTGACGCAGGTCGTCGTATTGCAGCCGTCCCGGAACCACGCTGGTCCGCCGGAGTGTGTGCAAGGCCACCGGTTCGATCTCCAGATGGGCGGCCGCCAGCTTGCTGCCGGAGAGTTCCACATGGTCGCCCCCCGCTTCACTGGGGGCGGCCGGGTTGGCGGCGGCTTGGCTCGCATCGATGGGGGAGGCTGGCGGTTTTGGCCAGCGTTGCCCCAGCCAAGCCCCCACCCCCAGACAGACCAGAGCCGGTATCCACCACAGTCGGGAAACCGAGATTGTCGAAGTCATGCCAAAATCTCTCGCGAAGTTCCGGGGGTCACGAAGTGCCAATGTTCCCCAATCGCACCGCAGCAGCCAGCCGGCCACCGTAGACGACTCGTCACAGCAATCGCCAAAACCGCAATCCCGGTCTCGACGAACCAAAAGCCCTCAGCCGCGACTCAACAGCGCCACGACTGCAATTGGCACAGACGAAGCTGGGAACTGGCATACCACGAATACACGGCCCCACCGTCCCGCCCGGGGACTTGTGTCGGCACACAGATCATAATCTCAACCGCCAACAGCACCGACTGGGCATCGCTGACCGAGCTGGCCCACGCCATACACTCGCTCAAACTCAACTCCTGGGTCCCCAATGTGGGGCAGCCTTCGGGAGTGGGGGCCTCTTCCGGGGCGTCGGCTGGCGTCTCTCCCAGCCCTTTCCGCACGGTCTGGGGCGTAAACCAGTGGATGTGCCAGTCCAGAAAGTCAGCCACCAATTCGCCGCCGTGACACCGCTCGACATGCTGCCCCAGCGGAAGCTCATGCGGGGCCTCGGGATGGCGGCCATGCGCGTGCAATACGGGCACTGGCAGTTGGGCGGTCACCCATAGAAGCGCGAAAATCAGCCCCCCATGACACCACGGCCGCGCAATCTTGAGGAATGCAGCAGACACGTGGATCAGACTCCGGCAGGGACAACACGGGCGTTCGATGAGTC
>JBKCTR010000199.1:0-4068 GCA_046318755.1 Planctomycetaceae bacterium | reverse complement strand
GTTACAACCTGAACCAACTGCGCGACATGGGAGAACTGGTCGAGGGGGAGTTGCGGCCGTTTTTTGATGTCGACCCCGGTACTCCCGAGGCGGCCAACCTGAAGTTCCCCATCATCGAAGACTTCTTCTTCGTGGCCCGCTCCCGGTCGGTCTTCATGGGAATTCGCGCCCACGACACCAATCGCGTCGCCGAGCTGGTGCCGCTGATTCAAAGCGTGGCCGCCAAGCTTCCCGGCACCTTCGTGGTGGCCAAGCAATCGAGCCTCTTCGAACAGAACATCACCGGTGGCCGCACCATCGAGATCGCCATCACCGGACCGGAATTGACGAAACTAGTGGAGATTGGCGGCCGGATCCTGGGGCAAGTCGTCACCCCCCGACCGGTCCTCGATCCCCAGACTGGCCAACCCGTCCTCGATGACAAGGGTCAACCCAAACTGACCCAGATGATTCCCGGTGCCCAGGCCATCCCCCAACCGAGTCTCGACCTCTCCAATCCCGAAGTGCACGTCACTCCGAAATGGGAACAGGCGGCCGACTTGAGGATCACCGCCGATGACCTCGGCTATGCAGTGGATGCCTTGGTCGACGGGGCCTACGCGACCGATTTTTACTCGGGGGGCGACCGCATCGACTTGCGGATCATGGGCGAAACCGCCTTCGCCAGCCGCACCCAGGATCTCGACTCTCTTCCGATTGCCATGCCCACGGGTCAACTCGTTCCGCTGGCGGCAGTTGCCGATGTGAAGTTGAGCAGCGGCCCCGAGCAGATCAATCACCGGACCCGTCAGCGGACCATCCGCATCGAGGTGACGCCTCCAGCCAATTTCCCGTTGGAAACCGCCATGGAGGTGATCGACCGCGAGATCCGGCAGCCGTTGCAGAACGATCCCGCGCTGATTCAGGGTGGTTATCGGGTTGAACTCGCGGGGACCGCCGACAAGCTGGTTTCGACCTGGTCTTCGATGCGGAACAATTTCCTGCTGGCCGTGTTGGTGACCTACCTCATGATGGCCGCGACGTTCGAGTCGTGGCTGTACCCGTTCGTGGTCATGCTGACGATTCCCCTGGGGGCCGTGGGGGGCTTCATCGGTCTCTGGATGATGAACGTCTTCCTGTTGGGTCGGACCGACCCTCCCTCCCTTGATGTGCTGACCATGCTGGGGTTCTTCATGCTGGTGGGAACGGTGGTGAATAATCCGATTCTGATTGTCGAGCAATCGATCGCCAATATTCGCGAAAACGACATGCCCATTGCCGAGGCCATCCTCGAGAGCCTCCGCGACCGGATTCGGCCAATTTTCATGACCACGCTCAGCGGTCTGGCGGGACTGCTGCCTCTGGTGATCGCACCAGGGGCCGGCAGTGAGTTGTATCGCGGAATTGGCGCCGTCTTGCTGGGAGGCCTCGTCGTGTCGACCATCCTGACGCTGATCTTCGTCCCGGCCGCCCTCAGTCTGATGTTGGAGATTCAGCGATGGCTGGCGGTACAGTTGGGCTGGAATCGCCGCAGTCGCGAAGAGATCACTTCTCCCACCTATGGTGAGGCACCGCCCGACATCGCCGGAGTTGTGGTTCCAGCAACGGCGGCTGTGCTGGGAACGCCAGGGCGAACCCCGGTCCTGCCCCCCGATGTTCCCGCCACTGGCTCGGCCGGTAGCTGACAAACAACCCGCGTGGTTGCCGACCGGTCGGGGACTGAGAAAATCCTGCCTCTGCGGCAGGCCCCGTTCGAGGCGGTCGCAGCTTTGTATCGCGACCCCCTCCCTGGGGACGGAGGGCGAGACCTCGAGGGCGCTCGTCAGAGATGGGCGCTCGGCCGGATTGGCAGAATTCCTTAGCCCCCCTGGTGTTTGATCTTGTAGCCCAGCTTGGTCAAGACGGCCCCCACGCGTTCCACCAAATCACCCTGGATCACGAGGGATTCTTCGTCCAGTGTACCGCCGGTTCCCAGAGACGATTTCAATTGGGCCAGCAATTCGGGGAGGTCGGTTTGAGTGGCCGAGAGGCCCGAGACCACGGTCACCAGCTTCCCCTTCTGCCGCTTTTCCCGACGGATTCGCGCCGTCTGCCGGGTGGGATCTCCACTCGGTCGGGCTGCAGGCGGGGGTGGACATTGGCACTCCGTGGTCAATTTCCCACAGCGATCGCAGGTGGGGGGACGGTCCCAGGGGGTTCCACTGAGGAGGCGGGTCATGACTCGGCGAGCGAAGGGGCGAACTGGTGTCCCGCGGCATGCACTGTCAGTACTGGACATGCCGCCTTGCGAACAACCTTTTCTGCGATGCTTCCCAGCAGCAGATGGGCCGCCATTCCGCGCCCATGGGTGCCAATGACAATCAAATCGACGGCACTGTCAGACGCGTAGTCAACAATCTCGACATCGGGCCGACCATGCCGCCAGGCGGTCTCGACCTTCACACCCCGGGTCACCGACTCGGGGATCCAGTTGTCGAGCCGCTCTTGGGCGTAGGTCTCGAACTGCTGTCGGGTCGGTACGGGATAGCTCTCGTACATCGGCAGGTAGACCACCGGGTCTTCGATCACGTGCAACAAATGCAGCGTCGCGTTGAACTGTCGCGCGAGGGAGAGTCCATACTCCGTGGCCCGCTCACTGGGCTCGCTGAAGTCGATGGGCACGAGGATCTGCTTGAGACGAATCATGGCGGGGTGGGATGAAGGGGAGGGCGGTTGCGTGGGTGAGGTCTGTGAACATATCATCCGCGCCACCAATCGAAAACCAATTGCCAACACTTCCGTGCAGGAGCAACTCGATGCAGCCTTGGTCGATCGGCGTGTTCACCTCGGTGGACGCAGGTCTTGGAGTCCATCTCGACGTCGCCCGGGAATTGGGAATTCCCACGGTGCAGATTCACTCGCCCCACAAGCAAACCCGCCATGCGCGGGCGGCCGACGAATTCCTCAAGAAGTGCCGGGAAGCCGGAATCACCATCACCTGCGTGTTTGGTGGATTTGACGGTGAGAGTTATGCCGACATCCCGACCACGGTCCGCACGGTGGGGCTGGTTCCCCGCGAGACCCGCGCTGCCCGGCTGGCCGAGATGACCGAGATTTCGGACTTCACGAAGCTGCTGGGGTGCGACACCGTCGGCATGCACATCGGGTTTGTGCCCGCCGATCGTTCCAGCACCGACTACAAGGAACTTGTCAGTTGCACCCGCGACTTGCTCGACCACGTGGCGGGCAACGACCAGAAGCTGCATCTCGAAACTGGGCAGGAATCGGCCGACCACCTGCTGGAGTTCATCCACGATGTGGCCCGCTCCAATCTGTTCATTAATTTCGATCCGGCCAACATGATCCTGTACGGCACAGGCAATCCGATCGAAGCCCTGAAGAAGGTGGGTCAGTACGTCCGCAGTGTGCACTGCAAAGATGCCAAATGGGCCGCGGAGGGCAAGCGGGGCATTGAGTGGGGTTCCGAAGTGGCCCTGGGTGAGGGGGATGTGGGTATGGAGAACTATCTCCGGACCCTGCTCTCCATCGGGTACACTGGGCCACTGACCATCGAGCGGGAAATCGCTCACGACCGGGTTCGCCAAAAGGCTGACATTGGTGCCGCAGTCACACTGTTGACCAATCTGCGGAAGAAGATTCTGGGCTGACCTCTGCCTGCTGCGGCAGCGGTGCGTCCAACCTTTCGTCGCCACGGCTGCGTCCCTCCTGCCCTGTTGCAACCTCAGGTTCGCCATGCCCGCCACGCGTCGTCGTTTCCTTGGTCGGGGACTGTGGGGAGCCCTGACCGCCTCTTTGGCTCCCCAGGTGCATGCGGGAACTGCCCGGGTGCCTGAGGGAAACGGTGTGGCGGGGAAGATCCGGGTTGGTCAGATCGGCACTGCCCATGCCCACGCATCGAAATTGGAGGTGTTCCGAGACTCTCCCGATTATGAAGTCGTGGGGATTGTCGAGCCCTCGCCAGAACTGCGGAGCAAGGCGATCGAGCAACGGGCCTACCAGGGGCTTCCCTGGATGACCCGAGATCAGTTGCTGGCCACTCCCGGCCTGCAGCTCGTCTTGGTGGAGACGGCGGTCCGCGACCTGCTCGAC
>JBKCTR010000198.1:0-7935 GCA_046318755.1 Planctomycetaceae bacterium | reverse complement strand
CGAACGTCAACTGCCCGGGGGCCATCGTCCGCTGGGCCGAGAAGGTGGCGTAGGTGAAGGGGGCACCATATTTTCGGCAGAGAATGCGGCTCCAGACCCCCAGGTCTCCCATGCAGAAGCCCACCGTGGGGACCTTGGCCTTCCGGACCACCTCCAGCAGCCGAATGTTGTCTTCCGGAGTCTTGGCGGTGGTGACCAGCTTGACCACGTCGGGATCGTGGCCGGCCAGGCGCTGGTGAATCTGTTCGAGATCGGCCGGGGTCTCGTCGAAGTTGTGATAGCTGATGATCCGCTTGGTGGACCCATACCGGCGGATGTTCGCGGCGATGTCTTCCTCGAGATCGACATAATCGACACCCGCCACGATGGCCGAACGCAGCAGTGTCTGCCGCTGGTCTTCGCCGAACTTCCAGAGCCCCTTGTCCTGGCTGCGGCGGCAGGTGATGACCACCGGCGTCGGCTTGTCTTTCAGCAAGCGCCCCAGGTCGGGAGGAGTTCCCAGCCAGTCGAGCCGCAATTCCACCAATTGGGCTCCCTTCTGAGCCAACTGCTGGTGCTCGGCGATCATCATCTTGTGACGGGTGCGACCCAGGCTGACGCAGATCATGAGATGGGGAGTGCGGCGGGGGGGGAAGTGGGTGTGCAGGCTGGAATGAGTTGGCCCGCAGCCAAGGAGCTGCCGGGCGGAACGCGATTGTGATCGGTCGACGGAAGGGGGGGAAGGGACGGGAGGGTCTGTCTTTCCAGAGGCACCCGCGTTAGAATGCCGTCCATCTCCTCACGAGGAACGAAGACCATGCGTTGTACGCCGCGGGTGCGATTTTTGTTGATGATGGCCGGGCTGGTGGGGGGCTTCTGGTCGGCCACCCCCGTGTGGGCCGCCCCGGGCTGGGCTGAGAGTCTCGACGCCGGGGTGCGGCAGGCGCAGGCATCGGGCAAGCCTTTGATGGTGGTCTTTCGCTGCGTGCGTTGACCCGAGTGCTGGATTTGGGATGGGCAGGTTGCTCATCAAGACCCCGAGATTGCCGCTCTCCGTGCGCAGTTTGAGTGCGTCCGCATCACTCAACTGAATGGACTGGACCTGGCGCGGTTCGAGTTTGACTACGACAACACCTGGCAGGCATTCTTTCTCGACCCCGATTTGAACGTGTATTCCCGGTATGGGGGTCGCGATGCCGAATCGCCCGAGTCGCGGCTGTCGAAGGAGTCGCTGCTCAACACCATGCGGCAGGTGCTGGCGGCGCACGAGTTGCGACGGCGGGAAGCCGATTCTGCTGCCGCCCGGGCGGCGGTTCATCCGGCTGCCGAGAAACCCCTGCGTCCGGAAGACATCCCGCTGATCCGCAAGCACCACACGGGGTGCCTGCATTGCCACCAGGTGCAGGAATACCGGCTGTTGCAGTCGTATGCCGATGGGGCCTTCGACCGCCAGTTGCTGTTTCCCTTCCCGCTTCCCGAGAATCTGGGGCTGACCTTCGAGCGCGAGCATGGGCATCGGGTCGAGCGGGTGGCTGAGGGTTCGGCGGCCGAGCGGGCCGGAGTGCGGCGGGGGGAGACGCTGGTTCGGGCGGAAAACATTTCGATCCGTTCGGAAGAAGATTTTCGCTGGGCACTGCAGCGACACCGACGGGAGGCGGCACTGGTGGTGGAAGTGGAATCGGCCATGACCGCGGGTGAGACACCCGTCCGGCGGAAGGTGACAGTCCTCTTGGAGGAGGGGTGGTGGAAGGGGGACGTGAGCTGGAGGAAGTCGCTGCGCAGTTATCCCGTGCCTTGGGGATTCCTGGGATATTCGGTGGGGAGTGAAGAGCGACGTACGGCGGGACTGGAGGCCGATTCGCTGGCGATCAAGGTCGTCTCGCTGCGCGGGCAGTCGGGAGGGGTGGCGAAGGCGTTGGGGCTGGTGAAGGGAGACCTGATTGTGAGGCTGGCGGGGGAGTCGCGCCTGCTGACGCTCGAACAGTTCAAGTCCGAGATGCTGAAGAGATACGCACCGGGGGATGAAATTCGGATCGAAGTGGTGCGCGGGGGGGAGCGGCACGAGTTGACGGGGCGGTTTCCCGACTGGTTCACCACCGACCGCACGGTCCCTTGAACCGCGGCCCGCCCCGGGAACCCCTTGACGCTGCACGCGGTCCGGACTAGCATCGCCCAGCCTTCGGAACCGCATCCGGGGTTTGTGTTTAGAGCGACAACAGCATGACAGCCACCCCTCCGTCAACTCCTGAAGATCCCTTCGACCTGACCAAGCTGCGCGAGTTGGTGTCCATGATGGAGAAGCACGGCCTGACCGAGGTCGATCTCCGCAGTGGAACCGAGCGGTGGCGGCTGAGGCGTGGTTCGGGTGAACCGAGTTTGACGCCTGTGCCGATGGGTTTTCCGGGCTCGGGCTTTCCGGGACCCATGGGGGCTCCGGGCTTTCCGATGATGCCGTTTCCGCAGGCTGCAACCCCCGCTGCGGCGGCGGCCCCAGCGGCGGCCCCCATCCCGGCGGCCCCGGTCGCTGAACTCCCGGCCATCAAGAGCCCCACCGTGGGGACGTTCTACGAGTCGGCCGCCCCGGGCGAAGCACCATTCGTACAGGTCGGCTCCAAGGTGACGACCGACTCGGTGGTCTGCATCATCGAGGCGATGAAGGTGTTCAATCAAATCACCTCGGACCTGACTGGCACCGTGACCGAGGTCCTGGTGAAAAACGGGGATCCGGTTGAGTACGGGCAGCCTCTGTTCCGGGTCCGGTTGGGCTGATCAGCATGTTCCAGCGAATTCTCATTGCCAATCGGGGAGAAATTGCGCTCCGCGTGATCCGGGCTTGCAAAGAGCTGGGAATCGAGACGGTCGCCGTCTTCAGCGAGGCCGACCGGGGAGCCCATTACCTCGAGCTGGCCGACGAAGCCTTCTGCATTGGCGGCCGCCCCTCCACGGAAAGCTACCTGATGATCAACCGCATCATCAGTGCGGCTGAGATTGGGAATGTGCAGGCGATCCATCCCGGCTATGGGTTTCTGGCCGAGAATTCGCACTTTGCCGAGGTGTGC
This sequence comes from Planctomycetaceae bacterium, assembly GCA_046318755.1. Lineage (GTDB taxonomy): Bacteria > Planctomycetota > Planctomycetia > Planctomycetales > Planctomycetaceae > UBA10511. Next base: position 4,897 of record JBKCTR010000198.1, on the reverse strand, counting down.
AAAAGCTGCGACATCACGTTCATCGGTCCGTCCCACGAAGCGATGAACAAGCTGGGCGACAAAGTCTCGGCGAAGGCGATCGCCAAAGCGGCCAAGGTGCCGTTGGTCCCCGGGAGCGACGGTCTGATCACCTCCGAAGGGGAGGCGCTGCGGATCGCCGAGGAAATTGGCTATCCCGTGCTGATCAAGGCGACTGCCGGCGGCGGCGGCAAGGGGATGCGGGTGGCCATGAACGCCGTCTCGCTGCAGGCCGGCCTCAAGGCGGCCGCCGTCGAGGCGGAAAAGGCCTTCAAGAACGCCGGGGTCTATCTCGAAAAATACATCGACCGTCCCCGGCACGTGGAAGTGCAGGTGATTGCCGATCACCACGGTGCGGTGCGGCATCTGTGGGAGCGCGACTGCACCCTGCAGCGGCGGCACCAGAAGCTGGTGGAAGAGGCGCCTGCTCCCACGCTGCCCAAGGAGGTCCGCAAGGAACTGTGTGAGGCGGCGGTGCGGTTGGTGAAGTCGGCCGGGTACACCAATGCCGGGACGGTGGAATTCATCGTCGACCAGAGCACGAACAAATTCTACTTCATTGAAGTGAACGCCCGCATCCAAGTGGAGCACCCGGTCAGCGAGTTGGTGACGGGCATCGACCTGATCAAGAGCCAGATTCGGGTGGCGGCGGGAGAAGCGCTGGGGTTCACGCAGGCCCAGATTCCGTGCAACGGCTGTGCAATGGAGGCCCGCATCAACGCCGAGGACCCGGCCAACGGGTTCCGCGGTTCGCCGGGAACCATCACCAAGCTGCGGGTCCCGGGGGGGCCGGGTGTGCGCTGGGATTCGCACGTGTACCAGGGCTACACGATTCCGCCGAATTACGATTCGATGATTGGCACGCTGATTGTGCACAAGCCGTCGCGTTATGAGGCGATCGCGTGCATGCGGCGGGCCTTGGATGAGTTCGTCGTCGAGGGGGTGAAGACGACCATTCCGCTGTTGCGGGACCTGTTCGCCGACAAGGCGTTTCAGACCAGCGAGATCGACACGACGTACATTGAACGGACCTGGACCCCGCCGCAGGCGTAGTGCTCCAGGTTTGTGAGGTTTGCAGGAAGAGAGTTGAGGAACATGAAGGTCGCGATGTTGACCGGCGGGGGAGACTGCCCCGCGTTGAATGCCGTCATCCGCGGTGTGGTCCGCACGATTTCGAATCGGGGCGGCGAGTGCTACGGCCTGCTCGAAGGCTGGCGAGGCGCGATCCAGGGGAACGCGATTCGACTCAAGGCGCAGGAGACCGATGAGATCCTCGACAAGGGGGGGACCATTCTGGGCTCTTCGCGCACCAACCCCTACAAGAAGGCTGAGTCGGTCCAGCAGTTGCGCGAGAGCTTCGCGCGGCTGGGGTTCGACGCCCTGGTGGCGATTGGCGGAGACGACACCCTGGGGGTTGCCAAAAAGCTGTACGAGGATTTCCAGTTTCCGGTCGTGGGGGTGCCCAAGACGATCGACAACGACCTCGACTGCACCGACTACACTTTCGGGTTCGACACGTCGATCAACATCGTGATGGAGTCGGTCGACCGCCTGCGGACAACCGCCGAGTCGCACCGCCGGGTGATGGTGATCGAAACCATGGGACGCCATGCCGGCTGGATCGCCTGTTTCGCCGGGATTGCCACCGCCGCCGACTACGTCCTCATTCCCGAGGAAGAGGTCAACATCGACGAGATGTGCTCGGTGCTCAAACAGCGGCGGGCGGCGGGGAAGAAGTATGGCATCGTCGTCGCCAGCGAGGGGGCCAAGCTGCCTCAGGAAGGACTGGTGACCGACACCGCCGAGGTCGATGAATTCGGCCATGTGCGGTTGGGGGGCATCGGCAAGACCCTGGCCGACCTGATCGAACGCCGGACGGGCATCGAGTGCCGGTATGTGACCCTCGGCCACCTGCAACGGGGTGGCCCACCCACGGCCTTCGACCGCGTCTTGGGCACCCGCCTGGGAATTCACGCGGGGCGTCTCGTGCTCGAAAAGAAATTCGGGATGATGGTTGCCCTGCGGGGCCTCAAGATCGTCAGCGATACGCTGGCCAACGCGGTGGGACGCAACCGTGAACTCGACCTCGAGTTCATGCGCGAGGCGGAAGAGTTCTTCAAACACGTCTGAGTGCCCGACGTCCCCGGTTCCTTCGGGTTGTCTCTTTGGGAACCAGTCGCGCGTTCCTCTGACCTGAGACGCACGCCAGGGATGCCATCCCACGGTAGAACATGCCGGCCGGGGGACCGACTGGCCGAGCGATGATTCCGCCCTGGTCAGTTCCAGCCCTGTTGGGTCCAGCCTCGGCCAATTGCGGTGGCGCTGGCTGGCACAATCGCCAGCCCCCGCGGTCGTCACTGGTCGCCAGCGTCCCTATGGGCCGGCGACGGCCTCGACGTAGGCCCACGCGCGATGCCGCCCCCCGGCCGTCTCGACCTCGACCACGCGTCGCTCGTACCAGTCTCCCCGCAGGCTGCCCGGGGGAATCTCCTCCAGCCGGTCACATCGGGCGAGGGTCTCGCAAGCCACCGACTGGGCGAGGAAGAAGAGTTCTCCCACGACCTCGGACCCCGGCTCGGGCCGAATGACCAAATAGCCATGGCTGGCCACGCGGCGCGCATGGTCTTTCAATCGGGCCGGCAGCACCGACACGAACCGTCCGGCCAGATGCGCGTCGTGGTTGCACTCTCCCTGCCGCAATGTTCCATACACAAACAGCGGCAAGCACTCTTCCCAACCTGTCTCAGCAGGGGACGTGGCCACAGACATGCCGGGACTTCAGGCTCCCAAGGCCTCGAGGACCTTGTCTCCCATGGCCACCGTGCCGATGCTGGTCCCGCCCGCCGCGATGTCGCGGGTGCGGTGTCCGGCGGCCAACACGGCATCCACCGCCTGTTCCACCGCGGCCGCCTCGGCTTCGAGATTCAACGAGTGCCGCAGCAGCATCGCGGCGGCCAGGATCGTGGCCAGAGGGTTGGCCACTCCCTTCCCGGCAATGTCGGGGGCCGAGCCGTGGATCGGCTCATAGAGCCCGGGCCCCGGGGTTCCGAGGGAGGCGGAGGGGAGCAACCCCATTGATCCGGTGATCATCGAGCCCTCGTCGGTGAGGATGTCGCCGAACATGTTCTCGGTGACCACCACATCGAAATCCCGGGGGCGGGAGATGAGGTGCATGGCCATCGAGTCGACCAGCACGACGTCGTAGGCGATGTCGGGGAACTCGGCCGCCATCAGCCGAGCCGAGACCGACCGCCATAGCCGGGAGGCTTCGAGCACGTTGGCCTTGTCGACCATGGTGAGGCGTTTCCGGCGTTTGCGGGCCGCCTCGGCCGAGAGCCGCACCACCCGCTCAATCTCGCCGGTGGAGTAAGTCATGGTGCTGTAGGCTTCCTCTCCGGACGGATGGGGTCGCCGCCCCGAGGCTCCGAAATAGAGCCCGCCGGTCAATTCGCGCACAAACAGGATGTCGGTTCCCGAGACGATCTCGGGCTTGAGGGGCGAGGCGGCCAACAGGTGCCGCGAAGGGGCAATGGGCCGCAGATTGGCGAACAGGCCGAGTTCCTTGCGGATCTTCAACAACCCCGCTTCAGGACGGGTCTTGGCGTTTGGGTCATCCCACTTCGGCCCCCCGACCGCCCCCAGAAGGATGGCATCGGAGGCCCGGCAGGCGGCGAGTGTCTCATCGGGCAGGGGGTTGCCGTGGCTGTCGATGGCATTCCCTCCCATGGGCAGCGATTGGAATTCGAAGTGATGACCCGACTTGCGGGCGACGGCCTCGAGCACGCGGGCCCCCTGGGTGGTGACCTCGGGACCAATTCCATCACCGGGCAACAGTGCAATTTTCGCTTTCACGGGAACTCTCTGTGGTGGCAACAACAGCAGGCGGGGGGTGCGTCGTGTCGACGCTCATGCGGCCGGACTGTATCGAGCCCATTCGAGGTTGGCCAGTCTCCGGTGCAGAGCCTCTGGCCGTCGATTCCCAAGCTTTGGGAAGGCCTTGCGCAGAACCGCGCGCGGCCTGTGACGGTTGCAACCAAACCAACGGAAGCACCGCCGAGACCGGTCTGATTCAAGACATGGATTGTAAGCCGCCCCAGAGATCTTCTGCACCCAGCGGGCTCGGAGAGTCGAATCCCCGATGTGCGAGAGTGTGGCGTGGTCTGTGTTCGTCCGCCGCGGGATTTCCTCCCTCCCTGTGTTGCCATCCATGATTCGTTCTTTCTTCCTGTCCCTGGGCCTGATCACGGGCCTGCTTGGTGTGAGCTGTCTGGCGATTGACCGGGTGGTCCTCAAGACTCCTTCGGATCGGCGGGCACTGCCGGGACTGCGGAACCTTGTGACCGGGGTCAGCAACGACCGCAAGCAGGTCATCGAGCCCCCCGATTGGATGGCCTATGCCCTGATGTCGGTCGGTTCTGTGATGACGCTGTATACGGTCGCCCTGCCCGGCTCGAAAGGGGCCCGCAAAGCGACGAAGAAGAAAGACGATTGAGAAACCAGACGAGGGAGGCCGGAGCGGTCGGGCGAGTGTTGCAGGGCGTGGAATGAGGGTCACCCCGATTCCCAAAACCCGGTCTCCGGGGGATGAGTTCGAAGCCGCGCGAACGGGTGGGTCAATTCCCCGGGCCCCAGAGATCCCCCGAGAGCGGGCACTTCCTGGAACAATTCAGCCATTTCCCGCGGGCGAGGGGCGCGGCGGGATGAATTGCCATGGCGGCGACTGCCTATGCGGGATTTGCAGCGTGGTCGCCGCTGCCCCCCCCAATGTCTCTCGGCTGCCATCCAAGGTCGCCTGGCTGGGCCATTCCACGCGGTCGAGAATTGCCGTCACCCACCCAGCAGGGAGACATGCGCACATGTGATGCTGGGCAGTTTTTTT
>JBKCTR010000197.1:0-5298 GCA_046318755.1 Planctomycetaceae bacterium | reverse complement strand
AACCACCTGAGCACCCCGTGGTGTCACGGGCGCGGGCATTGCCCGAGGGGCGGTGCGGGCTCAAGTCGTCCCGCCTGTACAGAGACACGTTTCCTCCCGCAGAACCTGTCCCAGCGGCTCGATGGTGATGATAGAATGCGGTGATGGTCGACCCCTCGATCATCCCGCCTGTGTGCGTCCCAACGGTCACTTCGCCCCCCAGACCGCCATGTTCTCCTCGGCCTGCCCCAATCTGCGTTCCCAGCTCGCCACCTCGCGCCGCGACCTGCTGCGCGCCGGATCGCTCAGCTTGCTGGGGCTCGGCCTGCCAAACCTGCTGGCAGGGCAGGAACAATCCGCGGCCCCTCTCGCCGACTCGCGGGCGTTTGGCCGGGCGAAGGCCTGCATCCTGCTGTTCATGTGGGGAGGCCCCGCCCAGCAGGAGACATTCGACCTCAAACCCCAGGCACCCGCCGAAATCCGTGGCGAATTCCAGCCGATCGCCACCCGCATTCCCGAGATCCACATCAGTGAACACTTCCCGCTGTTGGCGCAGCGGACCGACAAACTGGCGATCATCCGGTCGATGACTCACAACAACGTCGACCACACGGTTGCCACTCACTTCCTGCTGACTGGGATGCCCCCGCTGCCCAGCGCGACCCGCGAGACCGACTGGCCCCACCTGGGTGCGGTGCTGGCCCGGCTGGGCCGGGGACGCGACCCCCTCCCCCCATTTGTTTCGATGCGTCCCAAGCTCCCCGGAGACGTACCCCGGTTCGTGGAACAAAGCCGGGGGCAGTGGGCCGGTTGGTTGGGACAAAACTTCGATCCCCTCACCATCGACGACGATCCGTCCCTGCCTGGTTATCGCGTGGGAGAGTTCGACCGCCCCGCCGAGATCTCGGTCTCCCGGCTGGAAGACCGTCGCACGCTGCTGGGGGAAATCGACCGGCAATTGCGGGCGGCCGATGCCCCGGGGACCGTCGGGGTGATGGACCGGCACTATCGCCGCAGTTTTGATCTCATCCACTCCGCCGCCAGCAAAGGCGCGTTCGATCTTTCGGCTGAGACTCCCGAGATGCGGGCCCGCTATGGGCTCAACCCCCATGGGCAGTCGGTGTTGCAGGCCCGGCGGTTGGTCGAGCACGGCGTTCCGCTCATCACCGTCTTTTGGCCCAACGATGGCATCAAGAATGTCTCGGTCTATTGGGACACGCACAGCCGCAATTTCGTCGATCTCAAAGACCGGCTGATGCCCCCGGCCGACCTCGCGTTCTCGACTCTGCTCGACGATCTTGAGGAACGCGGGCTGCTCGATGAGACGCTGGTGGTCTGGACAGGGGAGTTCGGACGCACCCCCCGCATTGGCCAGCGCAACAGCGATGCCGGCGCCGGCCGCGACGGGCGCGACCACTGGCCCAACGTGTTCACGACCGTTGTGGCGGGGGGCGGAATCCGCGGAGGGCAGGTGTATGGCGCATCCGATCGGCACGCCGCCTATCCAGCGCTGAACCCCGTGGCACCAGTCGATCTGGCCGCCACCATCTATCACTGCCTGGGGGTCCCCCCCGGACTGATCCTGGCCGACAACGCCAATCGCCCCCAAGTGATCTGCCCAGGCACACCCATTGCCGACCTGCTGGGGTGAGGTGACTTGCTCCGCTGTTGGGCAGCCAAAATCCCACTCGCGCCGCGCAGCAGATACTGCGGACGTACGGTTACTTCCCCGCCCCAGCCTTGGGCTTGAGCAGCTTCGAATGCTGCTTGCGAACCTTGAGCACCTTGGGGGTCGAGCTCTGCCGCACGTAGGGATCGAACGGATTGCGGGCTGAGTAGTCTTGGTGGTACTCCTCGGCAGGATAGAACTTCTCGAGCTTTTCCAGCGTGGTCGCGATTGGCTTCTTGTACTTCTTCGACATGTTGATTCGGTCGATGACCTTCTCAGCCATCTCCTTCTCGCCCTCGTTGGCGTAGAAGATGGCCGAGCGGTACTGCGTTCCCACATCGGGTCCCTGGCGATTCTTTTGCGTGGGGTCGTGGGCGTCGAAGAAGACCTCCAGCAACGTTTCGTAGTCGAGCTGCGCGGAGTTGTAGGTGATCTCGATCACCTCGGCATGTCCCGTCTGGCCCGAGGAAACCGCACGATAGTTGGCCTGCTTGCCATCCCCACCGGCATATCCGCTGACCACTGCCACCACTCCCTCGATCTCCTCAAACACCGCCTCAGTGCACCAGAAACAGCCCCCGGCCACCACCGCCTTGGCCAGCTTCCCCTCTCCTTTGGTCTCGGTCGCCGTCGCGGCGGCTTTGGAAGTTGTCTTGTCCGACGTTTGCTCGTCGGCCGAAGTCCCGGGCACCGTCCCCACGAGCACCAGCACACCCAGCACAACGGGCCAAAACCAGCCGGAGTTTCGAAAACCACAGAGTCGAGGCATTGGGAAGTCTCTCGCGAACGGGCAGATGCAGTCACCAGATCAACGGCGGTCCCGGGATTCAAAGCAAAATCACCGCCGGACACACCGCTGGAACAGGGCCAACAGCTCCTGAAATTGTAGAGCGCTGTTGGGACGACGCCAAACCGCACCGGCCGCGGAAGAGCTTCCGCAGCCGGTGCTTTCCTCAATTCCCTCAGTGACCGGTCACTTCTTTCCGGGAATGGCGTAGAGCGCCTCGGACGAGCGCACCAACAACGTTCCGTTCGCCAACGCGGGCGTGGACCAGAACACCTCGTCGGCACTCCCCACCTGCATCCCCTCGGTTTCGACAAAGTCCCGACCCGCCGGCAGCGAGAAGAGCTTGCCCGTTTCATTGACCACCAGAATGGTCTTCCCCACCACCAGCGGACACCCCGCCGCCAACTGGCCAGCGGGCATCCGCTTGCGATACACCTCGGCTCCCGTCTGCTTCTCATAGCAGGTCACGGTGTTGCCGAAGAAATAGAGCAGGTCATCGACCACAATGGGCGAGGGCATGCCCGCTCCGCTCTTCGTCTTCGACCACAGCACCGCGTCGCTGCTGGTGGTGTTCTCGGCCAGCGAGAGATCGCCGGTGTGCCCCGCCTTCACGGCGTAGATCGGGCCTTTACTCATCGGGCTGGAGGTGCCGAAGTAGACCCCCGCGGCATCGGCCACCACCGAGCACGAGAACGACGAGTCGATTCCCCCCAGACGCCAGCGCTCAGCTCCCGATTCGAGATCAAACGCCACAACCAGGCCATTTCCCGCCGCAATCACTTCCAGTTTCCCGGCGTTCGACCAGACCACGGGGGTGGCCCAAGAGGTGCCTTCGCGGGCCTCCGAACTCCACAGTTCCTTTCCGTCGGCCGCGTCGAGACACAGCAGCTTCCCTTCCTTCTCGTTGAACCGGGGCACCAGCAACCGGTTGCCATACAACACGGGCGAGGCCCCGCTGCCAAACTGGTTCGAAATCTGCTGCGGCCCCAGATCCTTCTTCCACAGCTCTTTCCCGGTGGCATCGAACGCCGCCAGATCGCCCGTGGCCCCGAAGTAGGCGAAGACCCGCCCGTCCCCGCCACAGGGGGTCTCGGTTGCATAGCTGTTCGAGGCGTGGGTGCCGGTGGAGGGAACCTTTTCGGCCACGGTCTTGGTCCAGGCAATCGAGCCATCCTGGGGACTCAGCTTGATCAACTGGAACTTGATCTTCTCCTTGGGAATCTGCGGACGCCCCATCGTGCTGGGGTCCACCACGCCCCCGGCCATCGACTTGGGGCGGGCGATCCCCGAGCCCACCGCCGTTGTCAGGTAGATGCCTCCGTCGACCACGATCGGCTGAGACAGACCGGCCCCGGGCAATTCCGACCGCCACGCGGGCTTCTCGGCAGGCTGCCAGTTTTCGGGGGTCCCCTCGGCCACATGGCTCAGCCGCGTCCCCCCGCGGAACTGCGACCAATCGGCCCCATTCACCAGCGAGGTCCCACCCACCCCGCACAAGACCAGGAGACTCGCCACCCACTGCTTCGAAAACCGCATCACATGCACTCCTGGCAAACCATGGCGACCCACGGAAACTTCGTTCGATGGATCCGGGGACAAGAAAAAACATCTTTTCATTATACCAAATCGGTCAAACCACGGGGGGTGTGCGGGGCACGGCCGGATGAGGAATGGTGCGGAAGACCAGCAGCGCGGCCAACGCCAGCGTGGCTCCCATTCCAAACGCAGCGGTCGGCCCCAACCGGTCGTACAACAGACCGAACAGCAGGCTGGCCGGCAAGGCAGCCAACCCGATGATGCCATGAAACCAACCGAAGGCACTGCCCCGGACCTCGGCGGGAGTCAATTGGGTCACCAGGGTTTTCTCGGCCGGTTCGGTCAGGGCATAAAACCCGGCATACAACAGGAACAGCCCCCAAACCTGCCACGGGGCCTGCGCCCAGCCAAACCCCAGATAGACCACGAGGTACAGCAACCAGCCCAGCGAGATCAACGGACGGGGTCCCATCCGGTCGACCAACCGTCCCGCCCACAGGTTCCCCTGGGTCTTGGCGATATGGAAGACGCACCACAACAATGGCAACTGGGCCACCGGCACCCCCACCTCTCCCGCCCGGACCAGCACAAAGGCATCGCTGGCGTTTCCCAGGGTGAAGAGCCCCAGCGACCGTAGGAACCGCCGGAAGGCCGGGGTGAACGGCGAACGCCCGGCGGGGGTCGCCGCGCGTCCCAGCGCGGTCTCTTCCGACAAAGCCGGCGACGCGTTGTGCGCGACACGCGGTGGTTCGCGCAGGCCCCACAGCACCAGGGCCACCACGGCCAGTCCCGGCAGCAGCGCCGCGCCAAACAACCCCCGCAACGCCGACTCGAGCTGGACGCTCGAGCTTCCCTCCGGGGCCGCCCACGACAGGTAACCCAGGGCCAGCAGCGGTCCAATCGCCGCCCCCAGGTGATCCATCGCGCGGTGAAAGCCAAACGCCCGGCCCCGCTCCCCCGCAGCGACCGAGTCAGCCAACAGGGCATCGCGCGGGGCGGTTCGACTCCCCTTCCCGAAGCGGTCCACGAGCCGCAGGGCCAGAATCTGACCCGCGCTCGAACACACGGCCAACACCGGACGGCTGAGGGCCGCGAGCGAATACCCCGCCACCACAAACTGCTTCCGCCGCGCCAGCCGGTCGGACCAATGCCCCGACACCAGCTTCAACACGCTGGCGGTGGTGTCGGCCAGCCCCTCGATCAGCCCCAGTTCGGTCCGCGTCGCCCCCAATGTCACCAACAAAAACTTCGGCAACAGCGGGAAGATCATCTCGCTGGCGATATCGTTCAGCAGACTGGCCAAACCCAGCACGCGCACCGTGCGAGG
>JBKCTR010000196.1:0-7061 GCA_046318755.1 Planctomycetaceae bacterium | reverse complement strand
CGTGCGGGGAACAGTCTGGAAGGAAATCTCAGGGCTGGCTCCCGGTCGGAAATGGACCCTTCCTGTGCAGGGGGGGGTAAGTATCGCCTGTCCATCGGGTGGATCGTGGGATGCCACGACACCCTGGGTGGTGTTGGTGGGAGAACGTCTGGAATGTCGCAATTGGGAGACCGGATCGCTGCGCTGGTCCTGTCCTTTGGTGGAACGACCCACCTGGGTCGGAGGCCAGCAGGACTCGATTGTGCTGGCAACCAGTTCGCAACTCGCGGTGTTGGATGCCCGCACCGGTGAAACACGCTGGTTTCGGGAGACCCGCTCCAGCGAGTCCGGCAGCACGATGCGACGGCTGAGATGTGAAGGGGCCATGCTGCTCTCGCTCGACCCCTGTCGCGGGGTGGAGGCCATGGACCTGCGGTCGGGGGTGAGGTTGTGGAGTTTCTCGACGGTGACGGGCAGCGAGGGAGACTGGGGTTGGGAGTGGGTGGAACGCGGAAGTCGCACGCCGCGGATGGCACCTTTCTGGTTTGCGCACGAGGGTGTGCTGGCGGTGCAGGCGATGTCTCCTCGACGGGTGATGTTTCTGGAGGTTTCGGACGGATTTGCGCGGGAATTGTCCGGTTCGGCCGCATTGCCCTGGCGGGAAGATCCCGCGTGTGAGCCGAAATTGGGTTGGGGAGTCGTTGGGCAGCGAGATGCGGTCCAACGGCTGGATCCGCGAACTGGTACGGTCGCGACGCTGGAGCTGGCCAAGTTCATGCCGGACTTTTCCACGGCAGTGCAGCGACGATTCACCCCGTTGGTCTGGAGTGACGGAAGCGGCGTGCTGCTCCAGCCGACTGACAACGAACTGCAGTGGATTCCCTGGGGGAGTGGCGGGCGGGGCTGGAAGGTCACTTTGCAGCACCGGGTCGATGGCTGGTCACTGGCTGCCTGTCGGGATGATCGCTGCCTGTATGTGATGGATGGCAATCAATTGTGTGCCATCGATATGACTCTGGGCGGGCTGGTGTGGCGCAGGTCTTTGGGAGTGTCTCACCCAAGACAAGTCCGCCGGATTCAACCTCTCGACGACGGTTTGCTGGTGGTCTGCGAAACCGAAGAGGGAGAGCTGCGATTCGAACTGCGTGACCCGAAGAATGGTGAGTTGGATTGGGCCTGGCGATCGAATGGCAAACCGCGCGATTGGAAGATCGTGGAGGAAGCCGGCGGAGTGGCGGTATTGACTGACCGTGAATTGTCGGTGTCGAACCTTTTCACCCACAGCCGGTGAGCTGCCAAAGACCGACCGCAGCCACGCGATATGCGGGCCAGTGGGTGGCTTGTGGGGTCTTCGACCGAACTGCTTCGCCGCTGAGTCGACCTACAGCGGGTTGGACAGCCCCTCCACCCAGGAGTGCTGTGGTGTGGATATGCATTTGTGTACATTATTGAAGGTGGCCAGAACCGGGGATCCGTCGACCACCGAAGGGACGATTGTGGAGGAAGTTGATCGGTTCTGCCGGTTGTGCGAGGGGGGGGGTAATCGAAACGTCGGAAAATAGGGCGAAAGTAATCAAGGTGTGATTGAAGTGAGTCTGGGGGATATGTATAAGCTGGGGTTCTTGGGGGATTCGGTGGGGTGAGCCGGGTTCCGTGGACTCAATGGCAGTGTTGTCTCTTGGAGGTTTTTGGAATGGTTCTGAGGGCTGGGTTGGTGTTGCTTCTGGGGTTGGTGGCGTTGACGCCAGCCACTTCGGAAGCGAACGGCGGTCGTCGTCGGTGCGGCACGGCGTGTGGTGCAGGTGCCTCGGCGGCTTGGTCCGGAGCATGCGGTGGTGGTTCCGCTGGATGCGGAGCTGATGGCTCGGCCCAAGGTGTTGCTGGCGGTGCGGCCGGCGGCTACGGGGCGGGCGGGTACGCTGGTGGAGTGGCCGGCGGCGGTGCCTACGGTGGCTGTGCCACCGATTGGGTGGAAGTCGACCAAGTGGTGACGGTGAACCAGTCGGTCACCGAGTACCAGACCGTGAAGGTGACCGAATATCAGACGCAGCAGCAGCAGCGGACGGTGACCTACGTGGAGCAGGTTCCTGAGACCACCCAAGTGACGGAAAACGTCACGGTGATGGTTCCCAAGACCAAGAGCCGCGAAGAGCAGTACACGGTCAATGTGCCCGTGACGAAGATGGTTGATCAGACCTACACGGTCAACGTCCCTGTGACGAAGACGGTCGACCAGGCGTACACAGTCAACGTTCCGGTGAACCGGATTGTTGAGCAGCAGTACACCGTTAATGTTCCGGTCACCAAGATGGTCGACCAGAACTACGTGGTGAATGTGCCTGTGACCCGCAATGTCGAGCAGCAGTACACGGTCAATGTTCCAGTCACCAAGACCGTGGAGCAGCAGTACACCGTGAATGTGCCCGTCACCAAGCAGGTCGAGCAGCAGTACACCGTGCGGGTTCCCTACACCCGGACTGTCGAGCAGCAGTACAACGTGACGGTCCCCGTCACGAAGAATGTTGAGCAGCAGTACATGGTGAACGTTCCGGTCACCAAGATGGTCGACCAGAATTACGTTGTGAACGTTCCGGTCACCCGGAATGTCGAGCAGGCCTACACCGTCAACGTGCCCGTTACGAAGATGGTTGACCAGCAGTACAATGTGACGGTCCCCGTCACCAAGACGGTTGAGCAGGCTTACATCGTCAACGTTCCGGTCACCAAGATGGTCGACCAAAACTACGTTGTGAATGTTCCGGTCACCCGGAATGTCGAGCAAGCCTACACGGTCAATGTTCCCGTGCAGTCGAGCGTTGAGCAGCAGTACACCGTCAACGTCCCCTATACCGAGACCCGTCAGGGGACCCGGAATGTCTGGCGGACGGTGATGGGCTACGAGAACCGCACCACCTGTCAGGATCAGGGCCACTACGAAGATCGTCAGGTGACGGTCGGTGGTGGTTCGGCTGGCTATGGCTATGGTGCTGGATACGGTGCCGGCAACGGCGCTGGTGTGGCTGGTGGCTGTGACAACGGCCATGGTGCGGTTGGTGCCGGCATGTGCGGCCGTTGCGGTCGTCGGCGTGCCTGCAACCGTTGCAACAGCTGCAACACCTGCAATCCTTGCGGTGGAGCGGCTGGTGGTGCGGTGGCCGGTGGTGCTGGCTATGGCGCTGGCTACGGCGTTGCCGATGGTTCGGCTGGCGCGGCTGGTGGATGCCCCCAGGTTGTGACCCAGCGTGTGTGGGTTCCCAACATGGTTCAGGTTGCCGTGCAGGTTCCCGTCGCTCGTCAGGAAGCTGCCGTCGAGACCTACGACTACCAAGTGACTCTGTATCGGACTGAGACCCGCAGCCGGACGGTGCCCGTCACCACCTGGCAGACCGAGACCCGGACCCGCTCGGTTCCTGTGACCGAGATGACCCAGGAAACCCGGACCCGCCAAGTCCCCGTGACCGAGTGGACCCAGGAAGCCCGGACTCGTACGGTTCCCGTGACCGAGTACGTGACCCAAACCCAGACTCGGCAGTACAACGTGACCGAGTACAAGGATGAAGTCCGGACCCGCACGGTTCCCGTGACCGAGTACGTGACTCAGACCCAGACCCGCCAGGTCCCCGTGACCGAGTGGACCCAGGAGACCCGGACCCGTACGGTTCCCGTGACCGAGGTGACCCAGGAAACCCGGACTCGCCAGGTTCCTGTGACCGAGTGGACGACCGAGACCCGGACCCGCTCGGTTCCCGTGACCGAGATGACCACCGAGACCCGCACCCGCCAGGTGCAGGTCACCGAGTACCAGGCTCAGACCCAGACTCGGCAGGTTCCTGTGACCGAGTGGACCACCGAGACCCGGACCCGCACGGTCAACTACGTCGAGAACGAAGCCGAGACCCGGGCCGTCACCCGCAACGTGACGACCTACAAGCCTGTCACCCGCGAACGGGTCGAGACCTACTCGGTCGTCGTCCCCGTCGAGGTTGAGAAGCAGGTCGCTGTGCAGGTGTGCCGTCCCGTCCAGCAGACCATTCGCGTGCGGGTTCCCGCCGCGGCGGCTGGTGGCTACGCTCCCGCTGGTGCCGCTGGGGTTGCCCCCTGCGGAGTGACCGGTGCGGCGTACGGTGTGGGTGCTGGTGTGGCCACCGGTGTGGCTCCCGGCTGTGGTTCCTGCGGCCGCTAATCTGCTCTTCCGAGCCGATCGCGATCAAATGGATTGACTCGTGGGGCCGGTCTTCTGCGGAAGACCGGCCCTGCGTATTTCTTTGGATCAGCCAGGCTGGCTGATAGGGGGGAAGGCGGCAGCTCGGCACGCGGTTCAAACCGTAATCGAGGCCAATGGGCGGCTGCGGTAGGCGCAATCTGGGGAGCCTTGAGGACAGGTTGGGGGCTGGGCAGGGGGGAGTCAATCTGTCCTGCACTATTGTTGGTTGGTGGCCCACTCCGCTATTTGTGCTGACCGGGAATGTGAGCTCCGCGTGACCCTGCCTGTGCGCAATTGGGGCTCTGTGTGATTCGTTCCGGCGGAAACAAGCGACAGTCTTCCGCAAACGATGGCCAACTGCGCCTGAAACGCCGCAATTCCCCGAGACCCTCTGCGCGACGTGTGGAGCGATGCCCCAACCAACGACCCCGGACGAACTCCACCGACTGCTCACGGTCAGCCAACTGCTGATTCCCGAACGGTTGGAACTGGCGCGGAGTCTGAACTGCTCGACACCATTGGAGCTGGCCCGGGAACTGGTCAATCGGGGGTGGCTCACCCGCTACCAGGCCGAACGCCTGTTATCGGGGCATTCACGCGGATTTCGAATCGGTCCCTACACGATTCTGGAACTGCTGGGGATCGGGGGGATGGCGGTTCTGTACTTGGTTCAACACTCCGTCACGGGAGAGCGGTTTGCGCTGAAGACCGTCTCTGAGAGATACCGGGCCGATCCTGGAATGCTCGCCCGCCTGCGGTTGGAGGCTCGAGCGGGACAGTTGATCCGGCATCCGCAGGTGGTGGCTGTCCATCGCCTGAAATCTCACGAGCAGGTGTTTGGCGAAACCCCCTGTCTGGTGATGGAGTTTGTCGAAGGTGTCAATCTCGATGAGTGGCTGCAGCTTTCGGGTCTGCCACCCTGGGGGCTGACCTGCGACCTGATCCGTCAGGCCGCACTGGGTCTGGCGGCGGCCCACCGCGTGGGAGTGATTCACCGCGACATCAAGCCGGCGAACCTGATGGTCACTCGGGGGGGCCAGCTCAAAGTGCTGGATTTCGGGCTCGCCCTGTTGAAAGACCGGACTGAAGGGGATGAATTCTCGCTGGCAATGATTTTTGGCCATGAATGCCTCGGGACCGCGGACTACATTTCACCCGAGCAGATTGCTGACGGTCAGTCGGTGGGACCAGCCGCTGATATTTACAGTTTGGGGGCGACCTTCTTCGCCTTGCTGAGCGGGCGGACTCTCTTTCCCAAGGGGGGGACCTCCGAGAAGCTCCAGTCGCATCGCAATCAGGTACCCGACGAGGTCCGACTCTGCGTCCCGGAGATTCCGCGAGAAGTCTCGGATTTGATCGCCCGGATGGTGGCGAAACAGCCTTCCGACCGCCCCTCATCGATGGAGGAAGTGGCTGCCGCACTCGAACCGCATTCCCACCCGGGGGCGGTCGATTTCGATTTTTCCCGGGTCCTCGCTTTCCGTGCCCGCGATGCCCGCCGGCGGCAGGCCCAGGCTGTGGGAACCCCCCGGCCCCGTCCTGTCGAAGGGAGTTCGTCGCGCGATCTGAGCCACTGGACGACCACGTCGACCCGGTCCCTCTCTTCGGGAGCAGCACTCTCTGCCCAACCGCCGAAAAAGCGTCGTTTGTCCCCCCCGATTACGCTGGATCCAGATCCCGAATTTGGTGCCAGCGTCACGGCCAGTTCCGCGCGTGCGACTTCGGGACTGGTGCTGGAGGCACTGTCGGGCGGGCCACCCATTCGCCTACAGGGCGACCGGGTGACAGTGGGACGCAATCCCGAATGCCAGGTGCTGTTGGTCAATGTAGCGGTGTCGGGCCGCCACTGCGAGTTTCGTCGACACGGAGACCATTGGACCCTGGCCGATCTGGGGAGCCGAAATGGAACCGAGTTGAATCGGATTCCAATGACCGTGCCGGGTCAAGAGCATTCGCTGCAACCGGGTGATCTCATCACAATTGGCAAGACCCTGAGATACCGTATCCCTGGGGGGGCAAAAACTCGGCGGGACGAGCCCATCCACACCTCCCACGGAAAAGCCAGAGCCCTCTGGCGGGGGGTGGTTCGGGGGCTACTGGCTGTGGCGGCCGCGGCGTGGGTGCTGCGTTGGGGGACCGGCGTCGGACAGGAGCCCGCCCCGGCACCACCAAACTCGGCTCCGTCAACTCGGTAAAACTGGGCCGCCATGACACCGGGGCCCAATGATATCGCGAGTGTTCATCGCTCGGGCTGGGCCGCGTTCGACTTGAGGCGACTGAGCCAGCGTTGGGGATCGTCATTGAATGCGGCGGCACAGCCAGAGCAGCAGACAGGGTAGTTCTTCCCATCGAAACTGACAGACATGGTTCCCAGTCCGCCCGAGACAATGCACTTCGGCCCTGGATTGTCGCTCTGCGCGACGGCGAACGATGTGCCGATGCGCTGCTGACGAACTGTATCGAGAGACTGGGGAGTTGCCGTCGCGGTGGCGCGACGCTTGATCTCCACGAGATACTGGTCGTTGTCGAGCAGGGCGATGGTCATTTCCCACTGATCACCGGTGGCGGGGCTGACCTGGTCGAGCCCCAATTTGAAGGATCGTTGCAGGATTTTTCCATCGGGCACTTCGCGTGGGGCCTGCCCCTCACGCCAAGTGCCCCGCAGCACGCGAGTCGAGTTGTCGACCAACTGCAGCCGAGCCTCGAATTGGTCGTCCGCCAGAGAGAGCAGCGCCAGCTCACGGAAATACGGGTGGTCTTCGCTACGGGTCACCAGCGCCGGATGTCCCGCCAGCTTTTGGAAATTCCAGGCCCAGCGCACATCGTCTCCCGTCTTGGGGAAATCTCCGAACTTTTTCTGGGTGACCCAGCGCCAGTT
>JBKCTR010000195.1:0-5839 GCA_046318755.1 Planctomycetaceae bacterium | reverse complement strand
ATGTCGCTCTGGGTGATCAGCCAGATTCCAGTGATCTGGTCGATGACGGCACTGCGTGCGGGGATTGCCGCACAGGGGGTGTTTCCCTCGCTGCTGGGAGCGATTTCGTGGGTCCTTGCCCTGGCGGCGCTCGCCGCCCCTTTGGAATGGCGAAGCCTCCGCCTCGGTCACATCTGGCGCACCCTCGCCTGTGGAACAGCCGCCCTGCTGCTGGCTCATTTCCTGGCTCAGCGGGATCTGTCCTGGGGACTCTCCGCGTGGCCCGTGCTCAGACTGTGCCTGGTGGGTGGCACACTGGGGTTGTGGCTGCTGGAGGTCGGGCTGCGACAGCGGGCCGCCGCACTGACAGGTGAGATTCCGCAAACCCGCCTGCCCGGCGTGGTTGTGCTCGGCTGCCTGGCGCTGGGGCTCACTCTCAGCGAGTTGGCTCGCGGAGGAACCACCGGGTGGACTGCCTGGGAACTGCGGGGGTTGGCCACAGTGGCACTGCTGCACGTGCTCTGGTCGCGCGACCGGCGCTGGTTGTGGAGTTCGGCCCTGCTGCTGCCGCTGGCCGAAATCAGCCGCTGGCTGCCCGGGCTCCCCAGTGGGGTCTCAGAATTCCAACGGGTTGTCGAACGGGGCAACTTCACCTGGCTGTCGTTGCTCCCCACGGCCCTGGTCGCTCTGAGGCTCGACCGGCACTCCGCAGCGAGCCTGCCACCACAGTCCGTTCCGCTGGCCCCGCGGCTGCCGCCCCTGAGTTTTCAACGAGGGGTGGGGTGGCTCGGCGTGGTGTGGTTCACCTTCACAGTCGTGCTGGCCGCGTTTGCCGGGGGATTGAGCGCGGTGGTTCCCGCCAGTCACCTGTGGATCCAGATCGGTCTGGTGATGCTGTGGGTTCTCTGCCTGCGGGATGGGCGGCGTGAGATGACGCTGCTCCCCCTCTATCTGGCAGGGCTGTTGTTGTTCGCGTCCATTCCCTTGTTCTTCGCCCCCCAACTGACTTGGCGATTGACGTTCCAAGGGCAGTTGCTGGCGGGCTACACCGCGCTGTCGTTTCTGTTGTGGTGGCGGCGGAGCGATTGCGACCGCGTGGCGGAATGGTTGGGAATGGATGTGTTCCACCGGGATGCCGAGACCAATCGCCGCTGGCTGGCCCGCGCCACACAATTCGTGTCGACACTCGTGCTGGTCATCACGTTTTTGACGGTGTGGACAGAGGTTTCCGGAGCCATCGAACCCTTGCGGCGCGTGCAGATGGCCAGCGCCGCGTGGGCTCCCATCCTCGTGTTGGGACTGCTCTGCCGCAACACGGATGACGGCCGCCTGCACGGCCGGGCACTGCGACGGGCCGCGTTCGCCAGCATCTTCTGGGCCTGGGCGTGGTTCCCGGTCCAGTGGTTGTTGGTGCGTTTCTCCATCCAGGCGGCGGCCCTGTTACTGCTGGCGCTGAACCTGTCACTTCTGGTCAGTCACTGGTCACGTCTCTCCGAGGTCTGGCGAGGCGCCATCCAGCGAGTCCTCCCCTGGCTGATGGGGGTCGCGCTGGCCACGGTGCTGCTCATCGTCGGCCTCGAAGCGTCCGTCCTGTCCCCCGCCCAAACCCGCCAGGAATATATCGCAGTCACAATCGTGGTAGCGGCGCTCGTGCTGTTCGCCGGTCTCTGCCTGGCGGCCGCCCTGCTGCCCGGCCGCGATCCCCTACGGCTCGCCGCGTCGCGCAAAACCTGGTGGGTCTATGCCTCGGAGGGGCTGTTGGCGCTGCTGTTCCTGCACCTGCGGCTGTCGCTTCCCTGGCTCTTCTCGGGCATCTTCCAGGCGTACTGGCCGTTCTTCGTGCTATTCCTGGCCTTTGTAGGACTGGGTCTCTCGGAAGTCTTTCGCCGGCGGAATCTGCCGGTGCTGGCCGAGCCGCTCGAAAACACCGGCATGTGGCTCCCCCTGCTGCCCCTGTTGGGTTTCTGGCTGAATCCCTCCACCGGGCAGGCCTCGTTGTCGATGCTGTTGGGAGGGCTGTTCTACGGCACCCTGTCGGTCCGGCGCAAGTCGGTCGCTCTGGGATTGCTGGCGGCACTCGCGGTGAACGGGGCACTCTGGTGGCAGTTCCAGCACCTCGACGGATATCGCCTGCTGCAGCATCCGCAGTTGTGGTTTATTCCCTTCGCCCTTTGTCTGCTGGCCGCCTCGTGGATTCACCGCGACCGGCTGACCCCCACGCAGAGGTCCTCCCTGCGGTACCTCTCTTCGACCCTCATCTATACCTCCTCGACCATCGAGATTTTCCTCAATGGACTGGCCGAGAAACCGTGGCTGGCCGTGGTGCTGGCGGGTTTGTCGGTGCTGGGGGTACTGGCCGGAATGCTGCTGCGGGTGCGCAGCTTCCTCTTTCAGGGAACTGCCTTCCTCGGGGTGGCTCTGTTGACGCTGTTGTGGCACGCGGCATTCCACCTGCACCAGACCTGGCTGATCTGGCTGACTGTCATCTTTGCGGGGGTCGCCATCCTCACGCTGTTCGCCCTGTTCGAACGCAAGCGGAAACAAATGGTCGAGCTGGTGGGGCAACTCCGCGAGTGGTCGAGTTAAACCGCTCGTCTGGTCCCAGCCAAACAAAAACGCCACAGGCCGGTTTCCCGACCTGTGGCGTGTTGATTGGTGATCCGTCAAACCGCTTGCGGCGGAAGGGTCTTCACTCGATTCCCCACAGCCGATGGCGTAGAGAATCGAGAGGAATGCCTAGCGACGGCCACGGGTGTCTTTCTTTCCTTGGGCCCGCTTGCCGGCCGCCGAGACGTGCCCCCGAGTGCGGGTGGTCAGGCCGGTCAGTTTCAGACCGGTCTTCTTCGCCTTGGCCGAGGCAGCGGCGCTCTTGGCACCGGGGACAGCCACACCCAACCGCCCCACGCTGGGGGTGGCGGTGGCTGGTTTGGCTCCCTTGGCTTTCCCCTTGGCCTTGGGAGCCTTGATTCCCTTGGGGGGCCGACGGGCCGCAGTTTTCTTGGCGGCGGCCACCGGGGCTGCTGCAGGGGCCGGGGCGGGGGCTGCCGCGGGCGCGGGTGCGGCCGGTGCCGCTGCCGCCTTCTTCGCCGCGGTGGCGCGGGTGGTCATCGGACGCAACGTCTTGCGGGTGGTCACCCGCTCCTGGCGATGGGCCCGGGTGCGACCGGCCTTGGTGGGCTTTTTGCGGGCCGCCTTCGCGGCTGCAGGGGCAGCCTCTGGGGCGCTACCCAACAACGCCTCGAACCGTCGCACGGCCTCGGCGAACAATTCCGACTTGGCGTGGCTGCGGTCGTTATCGGCTCCCGCCCGCCCCCCCCGAGCCTGCTGCCCCGCCCGCCGCTGGCGAGTGTATTGATCCTTCCACTTGTCGCGCAACGTGCGAGCCAGCGCCAACTTCTTCTTCAACTCGGCCGCGGGCGCCTCCACGTAACTCGCCTCCAACAAGCCATACTCATTCGCGGTAAACAGGTCACGAACATCCGTCAACTCGGCCGGAATCGGCATCGCATCCTCAGGGCTGCAAGAAAGTGAACACAAGACTGGACCGGCAATTTACGTCTCGCGCCGCAGACATGCAATCTCGCAGCCTGCCTGCGACAACCTCAGCCAGCAATCCATCACCAGATGGCAGGCGAGTCTCGCGCGCGATTCACCCCGGGCAACAGAGACCAAATCGCCCCCGCTTCCACCGCCTGCTCGAGGTCAGCCCTCCCAGCCAATCCTCTCTGGTTGACCCATCCGTCAAAATCGCGCACGATCGTGTCACGTTGTCCCACCGCATCCTCTCACCTCCCGCCTTCCGCGCCATGGCCACCACCTCCCCGGTTTCCGCCCGCCAAGCCGAGTTCCAGACGCAGGGATATCTCGTCGTTCGACAGTTCCTGACTCCGGCGGACTTCGCCGAACTGCAGCAAGAACTGCACCGCTATATCACCCAGGTCGTCCCCACACTCCCCGAGGGAGACGCCTTTTATCACGATCGCAGCCGTCCCGAGACACTCAAGCAGATGTCCCGGATCGAGAATGATCTGTTCTTCGCCCGATTCATTCAGCACTCCGCCTGGACGAACCTCGCCAGTGAGCTGTTGGGCGAACCCGCCACCTGCCAGGGGACCGAGTGGTTCAACAAGCCGCCCGCCACCGACCATCCCACGCCCCCCCACCAAGACAATTACTATTTCTGTCTGCAACCGCCGCAGGTCATCACCATGTGGCTGGCCCTCGACGCAGTCGATGCCGAAAACGGTTGCCTGCGCTACATTCCCGGTTCTCACCGCGAGGGACTTCGCCCCCACGGACGCACGAAGACGCTGGGCTTTTCTCAGGGAATCTCGGACTATTCCGACGCCGACCGGGCCCGCGAGGTCGCAATCCTCGCCCAACCGAACGACCTGCTCATCCACCATGGCAACACCATTCACCGGGCCGATCCCAATACGTCCACCACCCGACACCGCCGCAGCTTCGCCCTCGTCTTCCGTGGTGCCAGTGCCCGCCGCGACGACGTCGCCTTCCGCAGGTACCTCGACTCTTCGTCGGCTCAGCAGGAATCGCTCGGGGTGAAGAACGCCGCCGTGGCCATGCAGCGTTAAGCCCGTCAGCCCTCCCTTCCTGATCAAGTCGCGGTGCTCCTTCCGGCCGAGAGCCCTGCCCCCGTTCGGCCCCACCGACTGCCACTTCTGTTCTCCGAAAGACTCCGCATGCTGCTCAAGATCGCCGTCGTGGTCGCCCTGCTGGGGGGTGACTGGCCCCAATTCCGCGGCCCCCGGGCCGATGCTCATGCCGAAGGCCCGGCCACTCCTCTGGAATGGTCCGAGACGCTCAACGTCAAGTGGAAGACCCCCATTGCAGGACTGGGCTGGTCCTCGGCCTCTGTCGCGAAGGGGAAGGTCTTCCTCACCACTGCGGTCCCCCAGGGGGAAGGACTCTCGCTGCGCGCTCTGGCGCTGGATGCCGAGACCGGCCGCGTGATCTGGGACCGCGAAGTGCGCGCGGTCGATCAGGCCCCGGCCATCCACAAGAAAAACAGCCACGCCAGCCCCACGCCCCTCGTCCAGGGAGACGCGGTGTTCGTCCACTTCGGAACGCTGGGCATGGCCCGCCTCAAGGCCGAGACCGGCGAGATCCAATGGCTCTGCACCGAGCTGATCTATCCTCCGGTCCATGGCAGCGGAGGAACCCCCGTGCTGCATTCGGGCAAGCTGGTGGTCGCCTGCGACGGCAGCAGTCATCCGTTTGTGGCGGCCGTTGATGCCGAGACAGGCAAGATCGCCTGGAAGCGCGAACGGACCGTGACCGGCCGGGTGAATCACTCATTCGTCACCGCGACGGTCGCCGAAGTCGATGGCCAGGCCCAGGTCTTGGCCCCCGGTCCCGACCACTGCGCCGCCTACGACATCCAGACCGGTGAAGAACTGTGGAAGGTGCGGGCCCCCGGCTGGTCGGTGGTTCCCCAGCCCACCGTCGCCCACGGCCTGGTGATCTACAACCACGACTACGACAACCCGGAACTGCTCGCCGTGCGCCTCGGAGGCCACGGAGACATCACCGATTCGCACATCGCCTGGCGACTCAAGCGGGGTGCCCCCAGCACCCCCTCGCCCGTGTTGGTCGACGAGGACCTCTATTTTGTCTCCGACAATGGCATCGCCTCGTGTGTGAATGCCAAGACGGGCGAGGTGTATTGGACGCAGCGGCTGGGAGACAACTACTCCGCCTCCCCGGTCTTCGCGAATGGCCGCATCCTGTTTCTCAACGAAAATGGATTGGCCACCTGGGTCAAGCCGTCGCGCGAGTTTGAAGTGTTGGGAACCAATCAGGTTCCCGGACGGACGTTCGCCACCCCAGCCTTCTCCAACGG
>JBKCTR010000194.1:0-2601 GCA_046318755.1 Planctomycetaceae bacterium | reverse complement strand
CGGGAATGTCGCCTTCGTGGGGACGAAGCGCTTCTGGCGCGACGCGAGTGTCTCGCCGAGCGGGCAGGGGTACCACTGGAACACGAATGCCGAGACGTACTACCTCATCGGCGAGGCGATGGGGCAGGCGATGGTGAAGCTATTGGAGCCGGGGGCGGAGAATTCCAGGTAGGAACTCCAGCCCGGCCCTCACAGGCGGACATCGAGTGCCGGATGCTCGCGCCTCCACCAGTCACGGACACACGACGGCCGCTGGGGCGGGCGTGGTGTAGAAGAAGACTTCATCGCCACCCATTACAAAGAACCCCGATTTCCGACTGCACGTTTCGCTCTCAGCACCAGACCGGTTCAGGAACGCGAGCGCCGACCTGGCGAGAGGACTGGTCGTTCCCAAAACCTTGACATGAAACGGGTCAAACCAGCGCTCTTGGCCGGGACGCATGATGCGCAGCACTTCACCATACGCGGCGCCGAAATTGCCGTCGTGGATCTGTTCGGAGCACAGATAAAGATACCATTCTGCACTGACCTCGTCCTTTCTCCAGAACGCGGCCGTGATGGGGAAAGCCTTGTGAAATTCCCGCAACAGTCGCTCACCGGCTTCAATCGTCTCGTTCACCAGTATTGTCTGATCCATCTCAGCACTCCGTGATCAATGTCTTGGATCGCGTTGACGAGCTCTTGAGCCTCAAGCAGGCTGTGGGTCTCGTACCGGCTCAATTCACTCCAGTCCTTCACGATACTCCAGTTTCGGCCAAAGAGCACATCGTGTCGGAACTCGTCGTCTCGCAGAGTTGTCAGATCCGCACATTCAAAGAGCTTGTTCAGATCATGTGTGTGGCATTTGAGAACAAAGTCCTTCCGCGGCCAATCTCCTGCAACAAATTGCTTGGCGATACAAGCCTTGAGTGCACACTCAACGGAATAACCCGCCAGGTAGTAAGCTCCGTTTGGCAGAGGAGTCGTCGAATCCAACAGGGCGGCGGCCTCTTGGATTCGTGAATCAGCCAGTCGTTGGAAGTCGCTGCGGTTCATGTGTGCTTCTCTGTCCATGCATGTACACGACAACAGAATATACACATGATTCGATACGTGCAAATGAGCTGGATCAAAATCGTTGAATTCAACTCGAAACTGCAATCCTCGATTGGCTTCGAAGTGACGATTTCTGCGAGACTCTTGCCTGACAAATCCTGTGATTGCAGTCGTGGTTCTGATCGCTTGGTAACTCGCCGTAATTTGCACGCTGTTTGTCGCTGTGCGATAACGACGCTGTTGCAGCTAGCTAGATCGGCTCATTCTCGAAGAGAGATCCCTTGAGCTTTCCCTGTGCGGCTTACCCCAGCTGCGATTTGCTCTCTGCGCCCCAAGCGGGCTGGTGTTCCTGTGATGCAGTTGGGTTTTGTCAGTGCGATTCTCCCGGAACTGTCCCTGGCCGAGGTGGCGCAGTTCGCTGCCGCCACGGGATACGACTGCGTCGAACTGATGTGCTGGCCGGTGTCGAAGGCCGAACGCCGGTATGCCGGGGTAACCCATGTCGACGTGGTGAACCTGACTCCCGCCAAGGCCTCGGAAATTCTCGACACGGTCCGCCAGGCGGGGGTCGAGATCAGCGGCCTGGGGTATTATCCCAATCCGCTCGATCCGAATCCCGAAGTCTCCCGCCCGGCCATCGAGCACCTCCACCGGCTGATTGATGCCGCCCCGCTGCTGGGGGTGACCCGCGTCAATTCGTTCGTGGGCCGCGATTGGACCCGCTCGGTGGACGACAACTGGCCCCGCTTCCTGGAGGTGTGGAAGCCCCTGGTTGCGCAGGCCGAGGAACGGGGCGTGCGCATCGGCATCGAGAACTGCCCGATGCTCTTCACCCGCGATGAATGGCCCGGGGGGAAGAACCTCGCCACCACCCCCGCCATCTGGCGGCGGATGTATGCCGACATCCCCAGCCTGTCGTTCGGACTCAACTTCGACCCCTCGCACTTCATCTGGCAGCAGATGGACTACCTGCCGGCGATGCGCGAGTTCCGCGACCGGCTGGTGCACGTGCACGCCAAAGACGTGCGGCTCGACCGCGACCGGCTCAACCAGGTCGGCATCATGTCCCACCCCAACGACTACCACACTCCCAAGCTGCCTGGCATGGGAGATGTCGACTGGGGGAAATTCTTCTCGGTGCTGACCGACGTGGGCTATCGCGGCCCGGTCTGTGTCGAGGTGGAAGATCGCGCGTATGAGCACTCGCTGGAAGCCCGCCAGGCGTCGCTGCGGCAAAGTGCCACCTACCTGCGGAACTTCCTGCCCCGGTCCACCGCCACCCGCTGACCCCTTCTCTGACCATTCGCGAGAGCCCCCGCTTCCAAGGCCACTCCCCCTTGTTCCGCGCTCACCCTTCGAGAATCTCTGTGATGATTTCGCGACGCCGTCTCTGCTGGTTGCCGGTCTGTCTCTGTGTGCTGACCTGTCTCGAGGCTGCAGTGGTCTGGGCGCAGGACGCCCCGCCGAAGGGAGAAGTCCTGAAGCGGTCGTACAGTAACAGCCAGATCTTCACCGGCACCTATCGCGATTACTGGATATACGTCCCCCGGCAGTACGACCCGGCGA
>JBKCTR010000193.1:0-10868 GCA_046318755.1 Planctomycetaceae bacterium | reverse complement strand
ATGCGCAGGCAGATCCGCGATCTCGAGAAACGTCTCGAGCAACTCGAACAGCGGCTGGCAGCCGCCGCAGGAGGCTGACACCATGAGTTCCCTCGCTGTGTTCGCCCCTCCGCGCCTTCGCGTGGGCCTGCTCGCCGGGGCCGGTCGGTTTCCCATTCTGTTCGCCCAGGCGGCCCGCCGGCAGGGACTCTCGGTCCACTGCCTGGGAGTCGAGGGCATGGCCCCCGAGGAACTGTTCGACTGCTGCGACGCCTGCGAGTTTCTGCCGCTGGCCCGCATTGGCCGGGCGATCCGCACCTTCCGCAAGGCGGCCATCGATCATGTGGTGATGGCCGGGAAGATCGAAAAGGTCGTGCTGGTGCGGCCCCATCTCTTCTGGCGCCTGCTGCCCGACTGGCGGACCCTGCACATGTGGTTCCGCTTCGCCACCGGCAACAAGAAAGACGACACCCTGCTGCTGGCCGTCATCCGTGAATTCGAACGGGATGGCATCACCTTCGACTCGGCCCTCGATTACTGTCCGGAGCTGCTTGTGAACCACGGTTTCCTCACCCGCCGCAAACCAACCCCCGCCCAGTGGAAAGACATCTGCTTCGGCTGGGAATTGGCCAAGGAAATGGGCCGTCTCGACGTGGGCCAGAGTGTGATGGTCAAAGAGACCGCCGTGCTGGCGGTCGAAGCGATCGAGGGGACCGACCAATGCATCCGTCGTGCCGGTGAGCTCTGCCGCAAAGGGGGCTTCACCGTCGTCAAGGTGGCCAAACCCCAGCAGGACCGCCGGTTCGATGTTCCCACCATCGGCCAGCAGACCATTCAGACCATGCGCGAGTGCGGCGGCAAGGTGCTGGCAATCGAAGAGGGCCAGACCATCGTCCTCGACCAGGACGAGGTGATCCGCCAGGCCGACGAGGCGGGAATTGCCATCGTGTCGGTCAACGCCTCCGACATGCGGCTGCGCTGCGTGGCCTGAATGGCGCGCGGCCCAACAACCCGCCCCCGTCCCACCAAATCCCTCAGCCCCGCGGCGCGGTGATCCAGGTCGGGCACGATCCGATCCACTCAGTCCACCCCCGTTCTGGAACTCGTTGCGTTCCGCACGCGGCCCGGGTGGCCGGTTGCTCAGGCGAAGATTTCCTGGGCCACATTGCCCGCGACGTCGGTCAGACGGAAATCGCGCCCCGCGTAGCGATACGTCAACTGGGTGTGTTCCAGACCCATCAGAGCCAGCAGCGTGGCATGCAGGTCGGTGGTGTGCATCCGCCCGTCGACCGCCCGAATGCCGAATTCGTCGGTCGCGCCATGGTTGTAGCCCGCCTTCACCCCCGCCCCGGCCAGAATCATGGGGTAGCCGGTGATGTTGTGGTCGCGGCCATCTTCCCCCTGGGCACTCGGCTGCCGTCCGAACTCGCTGCCGAACAGCACGAGGGTTTCATCGAGCAGCCCCCGTTGGTCGAGGTCATCGAGCAGGGCGGCAATCGGTTGATCGACCAGTCCGCAGTTGCGGATCAGCCCCTTGTGCAGGCCGCTGTGGTGATCCCAACCCCCCTGGCAGATCTCCACGAAGCGGACGCCTGCCTCGCTGAGTCGGCGGGCCATCAGGCATTGCCGCGCGAAGCTTCCCTCGGGACCCGGTTTCACTCCGTACGCCTCCCGGACTGACGCCGGCTCTTTCGACAGATCCAGCAGTTGCGGAATCTTCCCCTGCATGCGGTAGGCAAGTTCATTGGTCTCAATGACCGCTCCGACCTCGGCGGGAGCTCCGGGCCGGGTGGCGAACTCTTGATTGAACGACTGCACCAGGTCGAGCTGCCGGCGCTGCAGCCGACGGTCGACCGCAGGCCGCAGGTTGGGCATGTTGCCCGAATCGTCGATCTTGGTCCCCTGGTAATGGGCGGGCAGAAAGGCACTGCCGTAATTGATGCTGCCGCCGAAATTCGCCGGGGGATTGACCGTCACATACCCGGGCAGATCGTCGTTCTCGGTTCCGAGGCCGTACAGCAGCCACGAACCCAGCGAAGGGCGCGTCAGCGAGGCGATGGAAGCCCCGGTGTGCAACTGGATGACCGCCTGCGGATGGGCGGGGGTGTCGGTGTGCAGCCCCCGCAGAAAACAGAACCGGTCGACGTGCCGGGCGAGATGTGGAAAAAGTTCCGAGACCCACGTGCCGGTGTCGCCATGCTGGGCGAACCGGAACTTCGAGGCGACCAGCTTCCCCCCTCCGGGACCCGGCTGGCCGTCACTCGCCTGCAGTCGGGGTTTGTATTCGATGGTGTCCATCTGCGACATCGCCCCCTCCATGAAGAGGAAGATGATGCGCTTGGCCCGCACGGGCAGGTGCGGTGCCCGGGGAGCCAGCGGGGCGGGCCGGGACGCGGGAGACTCCTCGGCCCCCCGCGCCTGCTGCTGGGCGGCGATGCGGGCCAGTGCCTCGAGCGACAGTGCTCCGAAACCGACGGAGGCCCGGTACAAAGCCGACCGTCGGTCGCAAGGAGCGTTCCAGTCGAGAAGTGCGGTCATGGATCAACTCGTGGATTGGATGCCGAGGGGAAGGACCGTCCCTCAGAAGTTCGGGGGCCGGTCCGCTCAGCGCAGGTAACGGAACTCGGCAGTGCTCAGCAGGGCATGGCACAGACTGTCCCATGCCAGCCGTGGAAATCGGTCGGGGTCGGCGACCCCTTTGTCGACGGCCCCCTCGCCCAATGCGGGTAAAGGAGGCTTGGGAGGAAGTTCTTCATCGGGGCGCAGGGGAGCCTCGGGACGGTCGGGAACGGGGGGGACCAACTCCCGCAAGGCGGCAACATATCCAGACAGATACTCCAGCGCCTGGGCCAACTCCGGCTCGGCCGGAACCCGTCCCAGCACCAACTGCCAGGCCCGCACCACCCGCTCGCGATCGGGTTCGTCGGCGGTCGCCAACACCCGCTCGGCCAGAGCCCGCGCCTGCTCCCGCACAAAGCCGTCGTTCAACTGGTACAGCGCCTGCGGTGCGACCGTGGTGGCATCGCGGCTGCCGGTGACGAACCCCTGCTCGGCGAAATCCCACGCCGCCAACGACTGGGGAACCTGCGTCCGCACCAGGGGAAGAAACAGGCTGCGATGGCGGCTGGCCCGCGCGAACTCGGCGAGTTTCTTCGCCTCGGCCCCGTTGTTGCCAATCTCGATCACCTTCAGTTGCGACACGGGGGAACCTTCGGGCCGGGTGGCCACAAGCTGCCCGGCAATCGCCAAGGTGGCGTCGCGCAATTCTTCGGCCTCCAACCGCCGCGGCGAATGCCGCCACACCAGCGTGTTGTCGGGGTCGAGGGCGAGATGCTGGCTGGTGGTCTCGGATCCCAGGCGATACGCCCGGCTCAACACGATCTGCCGCACCAGCGTCTTCACGCTCCACCCCTGCGTGACGAATTGCCGGGCGAGGTGGTCGAGCAATTCGGGATGCGACGGCAGATCTCCCGTGGTGCCGAAGTTGTCGGGGGTCTTCACAAGACCCCGCCCGAACAGGTGCAGCCAGACGCGGTT
Organism: Planctomycetaceae bacterium; assembly: GCA_046318755.1. Lineage (GTDB taxonomy): Bacteria > Planctomycetota > Planctomycetia > Planctomycetales > Planctomycetaceae > UBA10511. The sequence continues at coordinate 7,352 of JBKCTR010000193.1, read as the reverse complement.
GACCATGACGCGCGGGGTCAGGGGGTTGTCAGGATCGGTCAGCCAGTCGGCCAGTTCCAGACGGCCGCTTTGCCGGCGGTTCACCCGATACGTCTGCGAGGCGGGAATCCACCCGGGTACGCCGCGGGGAACCATCGGCCCCAGTTTCTCGGCCTCTCCCCGAATGCGAATCTCGGTGTCGGCCACCTGCGCCGCGTCGCGCACCCCCAGGGCAATCGGCCCATGCTGGGCCGGATCGCTCAAGTCGAGCACCTTCTGCTGCAGGGCATCGACCTGGGCGCGGGCGACCTGCCGGCGGGTGCGGCCGTCGTCGGTCTTCTCATCGGCCTTTCCCGACTGGTTGACCTTGCGCAACTCGGCCTGTGCCGCCTGCAGTTCCTTCCGGGCCTGCGCGACCACCTCCTGGGTTGCTTTCGCACGTTGCTCGACACCCAGGCTCAGCAGCATGTCGGTGTCGTAGTAGTCGAGTCCGCCGCCCCCCATCTTGTTCCGCAGGCCGGCACACATCTCGGTGCTGCGAAAGATCCCCGCCAGTCCGTAGTAGTCGGTCAGCGAGATGGGATCGAACTTGTGGTCGTGGCAGCGGGCACAGCTCACCGTCAGCCCCAGCAGCGCCCGCGAGACCGTGTCGATCTGCTCATCGACATTGTCCATCAGATAGCGCACCTTGAACCGCTGGTTCACATCTTTGACCCCGACTGCCAGAAAGCCGGTCGCGACCAATTGCTCGGCCTTCTGGGCGGGCGAATTCGCGGGCAGCAGGTCGCCGGCGATCTGTTCGCGCACAAACACGTCGTACGGCTTGTCGGTCTCGAAGGCCCGGATCACATAGTCGCGGTACCGCCAGGCGTGCGGGAATGGCAGGTTGCGGGCCGAGCCGGTCGATTCCCCATAGCGGGCGACATCCAGCCAGTGCCGGGCCCAGCGTTCGGCATAGGCGGGGGAATCGAGCAGGGCCTTGACCACCCGCTCGTAAGCCTGGGGAGAGTCATCCTTCAGAAAGGCGTCGACCGCCTCGGGAGTGGGGGGGAGCCCGGTGAGGTCGAAGGTCACCCGCCGCAGCAGGGTGGTCTTGTCGGCCTCGGCCACGGGAGCCAGCCCCCGCTGTTCGAGCTTCGCGAGCACAAACCGGTCGATGTCTCCCAGGGGCCAGTTCGCCAGGCCGACTTCGGGAACCGCCGGCTGGGCCAGGGGCTGCCAGGCCCAGTGGTCTTTCCGCAGTTGCTCGAACTCTTCGTTCCGCTGGCCGAGCGAGCCCGGAATGCGGACCTTGGTCCAGAGGGCCCCCTCCGCGATCCAGCGTTCGAGGATTTGCACTTCCGCTTCCTCGAGCGGTTTCTCGGGAGGCATCTTCAGTTTGTCGTCGGTCCGCTTCACCGCCCGCAACAAAAGGCTCTGCGCGGGGGCACCGGGAACAATCGCCGGCCCCCGCCCGCCGCCCGTCAGCAGACCCTGGCGGTCATCGACCCGCAGGCCACCGTGCGAGTTGGTGTCGGCCGAGTGGCAGGTGAAGCAGCGGTTCACCAAAAGTGGCCGCACCTGGCTCTCGAAGAACTCGAGAGAGCGGGTTTCCTCGGGAGAGTGGGGCGGCTCTTCCGCGGCGACGGGGCCGTGGGTCACGACCAGGGCCCAGAGCCCGCACACCAGCCATTCCAGCCACAGGCGCGCCGTTGCGCGGCGCGGGCTGAGGGCCAAGTGCCGCGTGTCACCGTGAGGATTCCGCACGAGATTCCCCCCACTTTGAGAAAAACCGAGGCCGTATGTGGCGATCCCACCCGCGCGGGGGGAATGGCAATCGACCGGGGTGCAGCGCGGGGATGTTCCCGCGAAGAACCACGCCGGATTCTCATGCGTCTGCTGAGACAAAGTCAAGCCTTTTCCAGGCGGAACCGGTCGTCCTCAGAGACTGCCCCGCAGTCGCTTGTCGCACTCCGTACAACCTGTTGATCGCCAGACGAGATCCGGGACCGATGGCCGGGTCGACAGGGTCCTTCCCGCAGGATCGGAACGCGCGGTGCCAAGCGACCTCACGGCAGCCTCCGCCCGTCCCCACAACGCCGATGTCGACCCGGTAGGGGAAAAATTGTTACCGTTCCCTGCCGGGTCGATTCCCCCCATCCCCTCTGACTCAGCTCACAAGTTCCCTCAAGGAGCCCCACGATGCGAACCGACGCTCGGACCGCGAGATCCACACCGCCGAACTGCGTGGCCTGGAACCGTGGCCGCTGGACCCGGTTGGCTTGGCTGTTCGCCCTGGGACCGGGCGGACTGTGGGGTGGCACGGTCCATGCTTTTGGCGAAGTCGAGTTTGTCGACCGAACCGCCGAGCTGAAGCTCGAACTGGGGGGCGAGGCGACCTGCTGGGTCGATGTCGACAACGACGGCTGGACCGATCTGATCTCTTCCGGCAAGGTGTGGCGGAACCTTGAAGGGAAGGGTTTCGCCGCGTTGGGCGAAGTGGCCAATGCCGTCGCCGCCGACTTCGACAACGACGGCTTCGCCGACCTGTTCTCGTGGTCCCACCTCAAACTGTTCCGGAACGACCAGGGGAAAGGTTTTCAGGAGTTCGCACTGCCTCCCTTGCCCAAGACGGTCTCGCGCGGGGCGTGTTGGGGAGATTGGAACAACGACGGTTACGTCGATTTGTACGTGGGAGGGTATGAAGACTGGGACGCCGGAATTACCTGGCCTTCGCTCTGGCTGATGAACCAGCAGGGAAAGTCGTTTGCGGTGGGACCGACTGACGCCCGTTACCGGGCTCGCGGAGTGACCGCCTGCGACTTCGACAATGACCACGACCTCGACGTCTACGCCTCGAACTACCGGCTGCAGCCGAATGTCTTGTGGGTGAATGACGGCCAAGGAGTCTTCTCCGATTTGGCCGAGAAGCAACGGGTGCTGGCGACCTCGGAGGGTTTCGGCGGCGGACACTCGATCGGCGCCTGCTGGGGCGACTTCGACAATGATGGACTCTTCGATCTGTTCGCCGGGAACTTCGCCCACCAGGATGGGCGGGGGGACCAGCCCAAGTCGCGGTTCTACCGCAACCTCGGTCCGACACAGGGATTTGCCTTCGAAGACCGTGGTCCGTGCGGCGTGTTTTACCAGGAGTCCTACGCCTCGCCCGCGGTGGCCGACTACGACAACGACGGCGATCTCGATCTGTTTTTCACCACGGTCTATGGCGTGGCATCGTTCGGCCGGCCGAATCACCCTGTGCTGTTCCGGAACGACGGCGGATTCGTCTTCGCCGATGTCACCGCGCCGGCGAAGCTGGCTGGTCAGGGCCCGACCTACCAGGCGGCCTGGGGAGACGTCGACAACGACGGCGACCTCGACCTGACGACGGCCGGCCGTCTGTTTGTGAACCAATCCACCGGGCGGCACTGGCTGAAAGTGCGCCTCGCGGGGAATGGAACCACCATCAACCGCGCCGCTATCGGAGCCCAAGTCCGGTTGAGTCGGGGCGAGCACACCCTCACCCGCCAGGTCGAGGCAGGCACGGGGGAAGGGAACCAGAACGACCTCGTGCTGCACTTCGGCCTGGGAGACCACGCCGAACCGGTGACCCTCGAAATCACCTGGCCCAACGGCACCCGGCAGACGCTCACCCAGGTCGCCGTTGACCGATTGCACACGGTCGAAGCCCAGCCGTAGTCCCGCAAAGGGGTCAGGTCCATATTTCACGCCCAACGGTCTGGTTCCCGTTGGGGTGACGAGCCGCTGAGAGCATGCGAGACCGTTCAACCGGGGCTGTTGCCGGGGCGATCTACAACAGGGACCTTCCCATGCAAGTCCCTCTGGTTGGAATATGGACCTGACCCCTTTTTTAGGTCAGGTGGAACCGATCGCTGGTTGCAGCGCGGCTTTCCGCTGCTCGACCCAGGAGTGCAGATCGGCCCGGTTGTGCAGGCACCGCGGCAGAAACTGCTCGTCGTACATTTTCAGCAGGTGCTGCCGCATCTCGCTGCGACGGCTCTGCAGGCGGGTGAACGAAGTCGACAGACGCTGCGCCAGATCGACCGCCTCATGCGGCAGCAGACAGTCGTCCACAATCCCCGCCTCTCGATAAATCGATTCGATCCGCTCGTCGTGGGCAATCGCCAGTTGCGGAACTCCCCCCGCCAACGACAAGACACTGGCGTGATACCGTGATGTGATGAGGTAGTCGAGCGCACGCAGATACAGCGTCATTTCCCTCGGCGGAGTGTCGCGGGAACTGACCAGGGCCACGCGCTCCCGCTGGTCGGCCGGCAGGGCGTCGAGAATCTGCTGGCAAAACGTCGTATCGAGTTGCTCCATCGCAATCAGCGCCACGTCCAGCCCCCGCTCGTTGAGGCACTCTTCGATGAACCCGGCATAGACGGCGATCAGCTCCTGGCTGCGCCGGCGCCCCTCCGTCGTCCAGGTGAAGTGATAGGGCCAGCGGTAACGGTCTTCGCGACGGCCCCACAGCCGCAACTGCACTGGCCAGTGATAGAACTCGATCGGAGCGATCCCCACCACGGGCCGTTCCCGGGTGGAACGGGGTGGCGGGGGAACGTGGCTGAGATACTGAAATGCCGTGTCGGTGTTGGTGAGTACCCGCCCTCGAAAACCCATCGCCAGCAGACGTTCGCGGGCCCGCTCGGTGCGGGTGATCACCAGATCCATGAAGCCGCACGCCCGGACTACCAGCCAGCGGTTGAAGGGGGTCAGATTCCCCACATCGACCGCGTAGGCGATGCAGGGACGCCCCGCCAACCACGCCGTGAAGGCGGTCCACAAGTAGGCGTACAACAGCCAAGGACTGAAATTCTGCTGCAGGGCGCTTCCTTCGATCAGGAACGTCGCATCATGCTTCATCACCTGCCGCTGCACCCGATTGCCGAACAACAGCGGTTCGCCAAACGGAATCTCGACAATCTGCAGGTGGGGCCCCTCGGAGACGACTTGCCGGGTCACTTCCCGATCCTGCGACACGACTGTCACCAGCGTTTCAGAACCGAACACCGCCCGCACATCTTCGATGATTGTCAACATCCGCACATCGGACCCCGTATTGCGGTTGCCGCAATAGCCAAACAACAGGCACGATCGGGGAATGGCGGGGCGCTGGCGATTCATCGAAGTGGGGCAGAGGGGATTCCGGACGCACTCCTGTCAACGTAATGAGCACTGCCAGGCCGACGCTCAGGCGAAAACCGACCTTCAGACGGTTTTCTCGGCCCACCCGCCTTCCCGGACACCCCAGCCAATACAACCGCCACGGCCGCTACAGACGACAGAGACCGACCCGGCACGCTGTCGGGCTGCTTCGTCTGGCCCTGCTTTCCACCCAAGGCGGCTGCTATTTAAGGGGACAGGTCCATATTTGATAGCCACGTGTCATATCTCTGCGGGAATGGCGAACCACTGACGGCGTCGGAACTCGCTGCCATCCGAAAATGGACCTGTCCCCTTTTTTAGACGCCGGTGTCGTCGAGCCGGCGCCAGAGTTTTTCGAAAACCTCGTGGGGATCCCCCGGCGGCACCCGTTTGCCGTAGGCGACCTGGGTATACCACTGGGCCGCCCGGCTGAGCTCGGGCTCGACAGCGGGGATCCGGGCGGCCACCCCTTGGGCAAATTCCAATGGCGTCTGGCCATGCCGCAGGGGAACCCGCCGCTCCCGCGCCCACGCCTCGAGGGCCTGAAACGAATAGGCCAGCAACTGCGGCAGCTTCATCCGGCGGGCGGTGCCGTTGGTGTAGGGATTGGGGAAGTCGGCAAATCGCCGGGGTTCCTCGGCCGCCTCAGGCTCGGTCTCCGGACCCCGATCCGCCCCGCTCTGCCCCCCGAACAGTCCCAGGAACGCCTGCCACAGCTTGGCCAGAAAATCGAGAATCGCCCCCGCATTCCAATAGACCAGAAACAGCCCCAAGAGCGCCAGCAGACCATAGACAATCCACTTCAACGGACCCCCCAGCGAGCCGAGAAACTGCGCCACCTGCGACAGGGCCGACCTGATGGGATCGGCACTGGGGGGAGGAGTGGAAGGCCGGGTTGCCTCCGGAGGCTGCACACCGCCCCGCCCCGCTTCATCGCGCGGGGGGGGTGGATTGCCAGGTCGGTTCCCGGGAGCCGGGCGCGGCTGGTCAGGCCGCGGCGCTCCCCCTGGCTGCCCCGCATTCGGTTTCTGGTTAGGTCCCGGTTTGGGTTTCTGATTCGCTCCCTGGTTGGGGGGCGGACGGGCCCCCTGCGGATCCCGCTGCTGCGTGGCGGACTTGTCCTCGGGAGTCCCCTCGGGCGATTGCGGGCTGGACTCGTTCGGTTCGGAAGAGGACGGATCCGACGGAGACTCGGGCTGCGTCTCGTCCTGACCCGCGGGATCGGTCTTGGGATCCTGCTCCGATGCGGAGTTTTCGGACGACAGCGGCGCCTGCGGCTGGACAGCTTGCGAACCCTGCCGGGACTGTCCCTGCGCTCCCCCTTGCGCCTCTCCTGGTCCCGCTCCCGGCTGCGTCCCCCCTGGCTGCGTCCCCCCCGGCTCGTTCCCCCCCGGTTGTTGTCCGCCCGGTTGTTGTCCCCCGGGGGCCTGGCCTGCTCGATCGCCCGCCCGGTCTCCCGGCTGGTTTCCCGCGCGGTCGGCGGCCGGTTGGGGGGGTGCATCGCCGGGGTTTTGCCCCGGCGGCTCCCCTCCGGCGGGATTGGCCTCCACCACCGCTCCGGCAGCCCCCTCCCCTTCCCCCGCATCCCCGTCGAAGATCGCCCACTTCGAGGCCGCCACCTGCTTGTCGAGTCGATCAATCAAGTCGTTGAACGTGTAAACGCCACTCGGGCGGGGCAGCAGCGTGGCCAGGCCCAACACCCCTGCCGCCATCGCCAGTCCCAGCAGCAGCCAGGCCCGCGTCACCCCGCCGGGCATCGTCACCCCCCGCTGCCGCAGGTACCGTCGCAACCCCAGAAAACTGGTCGTCAGCAACAGCCCCAGCCCCGAGGCGACATAGACCACCAGCAGACCAAACGCATATCCCCGCCGCCCCTGCTGCGTCGCTGGAATCATCAGTTGCCCCAGCCCAAACAGCGGCAACGCCGCCAGCGAGAAATAGACCACCCACACTCCAGGAGCATGCGGCTTTTGGGTCTTCTTCTGCCGCGCGGCCGACCGCTCGGCCCGCTCCGCTTTCCGCTCGGCCTCTTCGGCCAACCCCCGCCCCGAGACCAGCACCGTCGGCACTGGAGCCCGCACTCCGGGCAGTTCTTCCTTCGCCGCCGCCGGCCGTTTCGTTTCCGCCGGTGTCTCCACCACCAGCTACCGCCGTCCCTGGGCAGCCGAACTAACCGCCGCCATTCCCAACCCCCACCCCGCCGCCCGCAAGAACCCCCCGCCCCA
>JBKCTR010000192.1:0-2973 GCA_046318755.1 Planctomycetaceae bacterium | reverse complement strand
GTTCGACCTGTGCCGCGACTGGCCCGACTATTGCCATTGGCTCGCAGAGCAGGAGAACGGTGAAGAACATTTCGCTGGCCCGGTCCTGGGACGCTGGCGACCGTTCCGGGATCCGCCGCAGGTCTGGCTGAACAGTGCGGTCTGGCCCTATCCGGCGCACGACAAGGAGATGTTTGGCACCTACCTGGCCCAGGCCGCGGTCGACTTCATCCGCCAGCCTCACCCCCATCCCTTCTTCCTGTATCTCAGCCCTTACGAGACACACGCTCCGTTCAATTTTCCGGTCGAATTTCGCGGACGTCATTGTCCAGCCGAGTTCCCGGCTCCCAAGGTCCATCCCGACGACTGGAATCGACTGCCGGATTTGTTTCAGCAACTCGGTCCCCGCGACTTTCAGGGGATCCGGGCGGCCTATGCCACCTGTGCCGAGTTCCTCGACCGCAACGTCGGACTGGTCCTCGCGGCCCTCGAAGACGCCAGCCTGGTGCGGAACACACTGGTCATTTTCAGCAGCGATCACGGCTATCTGCTGGGACAACATGGCCGGGCCGAAAAGCATTGTTGTTATGATCCCGCAGTCCGGGCCGCACTGCTGATGCGCTGGCCGGGTGTGATCGCCCCGGGAGGCGTAACCAACGCCCTGGTGGAGCTGCCTGATCTCTGCCCCACGATTCTCGACTGTTGCGGGCTCCCCTTGCCCGACAATCTGGATGGCCGTTCGTTGACCCCGCTGCTGGAGGGACTGCGGTGCGGTGCAACCCTCACGCACCGTGACCGGGTCTTTGCCGAATATTCCGACAATGCCGAAGCCATGATCCGCACCGACCGCTGGAAGCTGATCTACAGCGCGGGAAACCGCGTGCGCCAGGATGGCTATGCGGTCGACTCGCTGCTGGGGAACGAGTTGGTGCAGTTGTTTGACCTGCGGACCGATCCGGGCGAGCTGGAAAACCGCGCCCTGGATCCGGCGTGCCGGGGAATTCTCGCCGAACTGCTCGACGAACTGACCGATCACCTTCTGCGGACCGAGCGGTTTCCCGACCAGATCTCCCGGGTCGGCAGTCAGCGCGACGTGCTGGCGGCGGCGCTGTTGCCGACCGAAGAGCGGGATCCCCTTCGGCAAAACATCGACACCTGGTGAGCAACCCGCAGACACAGACCGGTGTTTTGGGGGAGATTACGCCGCCGTCCGGTGCCTGTCTGGCTCGCCACCACCTGGCAGTTCACTGGCCTCGCCCAGCCGTCTGATCGGCTGAATCCGTCCCTCGGTCACAAAACCCAAAACACGCGTGGCAAAGCCCGTTTTGGGGGTTGAGATCACTGCCATCCCGGCGGTATCCTCTGCACTCAGATCACCAGACGTTGATGCGTGGATCGATCTGGCGGATCCGGTGCTGACTTGGGGTTGATTGCCGCGGGTGATCGGCCGCGATGTTCTCTTGGCCTGTGGACGTGGAGTGACGTGATGATTCCCCAACAGTCCCCCCCTTGGCTTCCCGCAGTTTCTCCGTTTGTCTCGCGCCGCTCGATGCTGCAAGCGGGCTCACTGGGACTGTTGGGGCTGGGGTTGCCGCACCTGTTCGCCGCACGGGCGGCCGCAGCGGCCTCCGTTACCCAACCGACCCGCTCGGTGATCTTCGTCTTCCTCAACGGGGGCATCTCGCATCAAGACAGCTTCGATCTGAAGCCCGAGGCCCCGCTGGAAGTGCGGGGAGAGTTCCGCCCCATTCCCACCCAGACCCCGGGTCTCGAGATCTGCGAGCACCTGCCGCTCTTGGCGCAGCAAAGCAATCGGTACGCCCTGCACCGGGCCATCGCCAGCGGCAGCAGTGGGCATGAAGAGGCGTGCCACATGCTCTTCACGGGACGGCTCGATTTTCCCGCCGGGTTCAGTCTGGCCCGCGTCCCCAGCCCCAATGAGTGGCCCTCACTCGCCTCCCAGGTCACCTACCTCACCCGGGGCCGCAATGACCTGCCCCCGGCTGCCGTCCTGCCCCAACCCAGCGTCAACGAGGCCAACGCGTTCCGTCCGGGACAATACGCCGGCAAGCTGGGCCCGCGTTATGAAGCCTGGCACCTGCACGTGGCCGCGGCCTGCGCCTTGGGAAATGGCGCCTGCCCACACTGCTTCCGGTTCGAGGGAACCCCCTTCGAGCACGAATCCAAGACGGTCTTCGACATGCCGGTGCTGACGTTGCCCGAGGGGGGGCGGGGACGACTCGACAACCGCGTGGGGCTGCTCGACAGCATCGAACGGCAGCAACGCCGCCTGGAACAGGGAGTCGAGGGGGCCAAGCTCGACCGCAACCGCGCCCAGGCCATTTCGGTGCTGGCCGACCCGAAGGTTCAGGCGGCCTTCGATGTCGAGCAGGCCGATCCCGCGACGGCCGCCCGCTACGGCCGAAACAAGTTTGGTCTCTCGTTGTTGATGGCCCGCCGGTTGGTCGAGGCGGGCGTCAACATGGTGCAGGTCAACTTGGGGAAAAATTCGTCGTGGGACACCCACCGTCGGAACTTCCCCGTGTTGAAAGAGAACCTGCTGCCGTATCTCGACGTGGCCCTCTCGGGATTGCTCGACGACCTGGCCGAGTCGGGGTTGCTGGACGAGACCCTGGTAGTGGTGACGGGGGAATTCGGACGGACACCGAAGATCAATCCCGACGGGGGGCGCGATCACTGGGGGCCCGTGATGACCAGCCTGTTCGCCGGTGCGGGAGTGCGGGGGGGAACCGTGCTGGGGGCTTCGGACAAGATCGCGGCGCAACCCACGGCGGACCGGCAGACCGTGGAAAACCTGGCGGCCACCGTCCTCTCGACGCTGGGCATTCCCCGGGACGCGCAGTGGGTTGATTTCGATGGTCGTCCGCACGAGGTCTATCGCGGCGACCCGATCGAGGCCCTGTGGTAGACAGGCAGCCCCGCCCAGGCGAAACCAGTGCTCAGCGCTCTTCCAGGCAATACAGCCAGCGTTCC
>JBKCTR010000191.1:0-1909 GCA_046318755.1 Planctomycetaceae bacterium | reverse complement strand
GGCGCTCGACCTCTCGCGTGAAACCGCCGCCACGCGGGCGTTGTATGGGCTGGATGATCCCGAGACCGCCGGGTATGGGCTGCGTTGCCTGATGGCCCGCCGGCTGGTCGAGGCGGGTTGCCGGTTCGTGCAGATCTTCCCCCCGCTAAAACCATCGTTCCAGCCGTGGGATAATCATTCCGACCTGAAAAACGGCCTCTCGTCGATCTGCCGCCAGACCGACCGCCCGAGTGCCGCGTTGATCGCCGACCTGCAACAGCGGGGCCTGCTCGATGATGTGATCGTGCTGTGGACGGGGGAGTTCGGCCGGCTGCCAATCACCGAGGGGGCCGACGGGCGCGACCACAACCGCCATGCATTCAGCCTGCTGCTGGCGGGCGGGGGTTTTCGGGCCGGGCATGTGCACGGGGCCACCGACGAATTGGGCTACCGCTCGGTCGAAGACCGGGTGGGAGTGCCCGACCTGCACGCGACGCTGCTGCACCAGTTGGGGATTGACCACACCCGGCTCACGTACCTGCACAGCGGCCGGCCCGAACGGCTGACCGATCCGGATGTGACCGGGGCGCAGGTCGTGTACGATCTGTTGGCGTAAGGGACCTTCGCTGGCCGAACAGCCCCCTGGGGAACTGTCTCAGGGGAGGGACGGCGAATTCTGTGGGACAAACTCTGGTTGCGGGTGCTACATGTCGAAACGCCTACCTCAAGTGACGCGCAGGACCCTGCTGCAGATGGGGGGAGCCCTGTCTTGCGGCGGGGTGTCGTTCGGCTTGGGACCGGCTCTCTCGGGAGTCGCCCGTGGCGTGGACCGGGCAGGCACCCGCACGATCAAATCGTGTATCTTCGTCTTTTATTACGGCGGGCCCAGTCATCTCGACACGTACGACATGAAGCCGACGGGACCGACCGCCATCCGGGGCGAGTTCCAACCGATTCCAACCAGCGTGCCCGGTCTGCCGATCTGCGAGCACCTGCCACACATGGCCCGGCAGATGCATCACTGTGCGCTCATCCGCAGCATGCGGCACACGAACCGGCTGCACGACTCGGCATCGATCGAGACGCACACCGGCCGGCAGGCGGCGCAGGGAGACCGCGAAGAGTTCGCCCCGATCCCCCAGTTCTTCCCGTGCCATGGGGCGACCGTCCATCATCAATCGCAGGCCACGGCCCGCGTGGTGCAGCATGCCGCGCTGCCCTATGTGTTCCACAACGTCATCGACACCCCCTGCCAGGGAGGAGGATTTCTGGGCTCGACATTCGACCCGTTCCGAATCTCGGTCGATCCCGACAAACAGAGTTACTCGGTGCAAGAGCTGATCCCGCAGGCCGAATTGCCGGTCGAACGGATGCGGCGCCGGTCCGACCTGCTGACCCGGGTCGAGCCCGAGGCAGGCTTTCAACCAAATCTCGCCGCACTCGACCGCTTTTACAACCGGGCGTTGGAACTGCTGGGAGCGTCCGACCTGCAGTCGCTGCTCGACCTGTCGCAAGAGAGTGAAGCGACCCGCCGACGGTATGGGCTCTATCCGACGGGGCAGAAGATGCTGCCGAACGAGACCGCCGGGGGGCCGAACAGTGGTTTCGGGGCCCGGATGCGCGGTCAGAATCTGCTGCTGGCCCGCCGGCTGGTCGAGGCGGGCGTTCCCTTTGTGAACGTCTACGACTACCGCCAGCAGGGGGTGAACTGGGACACCCACGCCAACAACTTCAGCCTGCACAAGAGCGACCTGCTCCCCCCGGCCGACCAGGCTCTGGCCGCGTTGATTGCCGATCTCGACGAACGGGGTTTGCTGGAATCGACCCTGGTGGTGGCGACGGGGGAATTCGGCCGGACTCCGGTGATCAACGCCAACGCCGGGCGCGACCACTGGCCCGACTGCTACACCGTGCTGCTGGCGGGAGGAGG
>JBKCTR010000190.1:0-1918 GCA_046318755.1 Planctomycetaceae bacterium | reverse complement strand
TGCCGCGAGTTTGTTGAGGTGCATGTTGCAGGGGTTGCCCTCGTACCAGACGCTGGCGATGCCCACCTGGGGCTTGTTCATGTCGGCCTCGGTGAGGCCGGTGGCGTAGAGCATCGCCTGCGACGCCCCCTGCGAACGGGGCTGGGTGATGCGCGAGCTGTAGCGGTTGAGACCAGTCTGGGAGCCGGGAACGATCATGGCGAAGGGAGCAAGCGGAGCGGGAACGCGGTGAGGTCCACCTCCCGGGAATTGATCCCGGGACCGGACAAGACAGGAGGGACCACCATCGCGGCGGCCCTCCCGGAACGGCATCTGGACGACAATAACGGAGTCGCGGCCGGGAGTGTTAGCGTGGGGGGCTTGGGGTTGGGGGTTCGACAAACTGGAAGTTCGTCGCCACGCCGTGGGGTAGGCTTTCAGCCTGCCGCGAGTGTGAGACGACGCGGCTGTCTGGCTTGGCCGCGGTTGAGCTGTGATCAGACGGGAACTCGACAAACTGGAAGTTCGTCGCCACGCCGTGGGGTAGGCTTTCAGCCTGCCGGGAGTGTGAGAAGACGTGGCTGTCTGGTTTGGGCGCGGTTGAGCTGTGATCAGACGGGAACTCGACAAACTGGAAGTTTGTCGCCACGTTGTGGGTTAGGCTTTCAGCCTGCCGGGAGTGTGATACGACGTGGCTGTCTGGGTTGGCCGCGGTTGAGCTGTGATCAGACGGGAAACCGACAAACTGGAAGTTCGTCGCCACGTTGTGGCATGGCCTCAATTGACGGAGCAATACTCTTCAGACAGGATGCTGTACGCCCGTCTTCAAGGCTTTTCAGTGGGATGAACGAGACTGCCCATGAAAGAGCAATTCCGTCGTCGCCGACTGCCCCATTGGGATGTTCCTGGGGCGACCTATTTCATCACTGCGTGTCTCTCTGGGAGCCTTCCTGCCCAAGGAGTCCTCGATATCAGAAACGTGGAACGTCGCCTCCAGCGGCAACAACGCCCCCCAAAAAATGTCTGAGGAAGAGTGGCGAAGCCACAAATGGAAACAGGTGTTTGTGCGGTGCGACGAGTGGTTGGACCTGCGGCCGCAGGTCAGTCACCTGCGCGATGAACGCCTCGCGTTGGAGGTTCAGAATTCACTGTATTTCTTCGCAGCTGAGCGGTACGACCTGCTGGCCTATGTCATCATGCCGAGCCATATTCATTGGCTGTTTCGTCCTCTTGATGCCTGGGTGTCGACATTGGGCCAAACGGCGCGCGTCCGAAGTCCGCGTGAGCGGATCATGCATTCCCTGCAAAGCTACTCCGGCCGCACCTGCAATGCCTTGATGGGGGGCAGCGGTCCATTTTGGCAGCGTGAGTCGTATGACCACGTGGTGCGGGACGAAGAGGAGATGCAGCGGATTCTTGATTACATCGAGCTGAACCCGGTTCGTCGGGGTTGGGTGACACATCGGGACCAATGGCGATTCTCATCCGCGTTTGATCGCCGGATACTGTCGCCGACGGAGCAATCCAAACCGCTGACAAAAACTTGTCTTCAAAAAGCGCGAGAACACAATGAGTAGGCCAATGGCCTGGCGGTCGTTGGACTTGGTGGGAAGAGAGCGGCGTCGTGCTGTCGGCGGAGTCGTGGGACACTTGGGAGTTCGACAAACTGGAAGTTCGTCGCCACGACGTGGGGTAGGCTTTCAGCCTGCCGGTGGTTGCAACTGGGGGAAGAGTCCGGGCGTCGTGCTGTTGGCGGAGTCGTGGGACACTTGGGAGTTCGACAAACTGGAAGTTCGTCGCCACGTTGTGGGGTAGGCTTTCAGCCTGCCGATGGTTGCAACTGGGGGAAGAGTACGGGCGTCGTGCTGTCGGCGGAGTCGTGGGACACTTGGGGGTTCGACAAACTGGAAGTTCGTCGCCACGTTGTGGGGTGGGTTTT
>JBKCTR010000189.1:0-1992 GCA_046318755.1 Planctomycetaceae bacterium | reverse complement strand
CCGAGCGCCCCAATGTGCTGATCATTCTAGCGGATGACCTGGGTTTTTCTGACCTGGGGTGTTACGGGGGCGAAATCGCCACGCCGCATCTCGATTCGCTCGCGGCGGGAGGTTTGCGATTCACGCAGGCCTACAACACGGCCCGCTGCTGGCCCAGCCGGGCCGCGCTGCTCTCCGGTTACTACCCCCAGCAGGTCCGGCGCGACGCCCTCCCCTCGGTAGCGGGGGGAGCCCAGGGGAAGCGTCCTGCCTGGGCCCGGCTGCTGCCGGATCACCTCAAGCCCCATGGGTATCGGTGTTATCACTCCGGCAAGTGGCATGTCGACGGCCCGGTGCTGGCGGCCGGGTTCGACCGCTCGCTCGACATGCGGAACCAGGGGAATTTCTTTTCCGCCAAGGGGAACAGCCTGGATGACCGGCCGGTGAAGGTTCCCGAAAATGAGTCGGAGTACTACGCGACCATCGCCACAGCCGACCATGCCGTCGAATGCCTGCGCGATCACGCCACGCGGCATGCCCACCGTCCCTTCTTCTCGTACGTCGCCTTCATCGCCCCGCACTTTCCCCTCCACGCCCTGCCGGAAGACATCGACCGGTACCGCAACCGCTACCGCGATGGCTGGGAGGTGCTGCGCGAAGAGCGCCACACGCGGCAGAAGCAGGCGGGGCTGGTGGTGCCGGGACTCTCGGCCCTCGAACGAGACGTCGGCCCCCCCTACCACTATCCCGAGGCCCTGGTGAAGCTGGGGGCGGGGGAAGTGAACCGCCCGCTCCCCTGGAACGACCTCACTGTGGTCCAGCGCGACTTCCAGGCTGTCAAAATGGCCATTCATGCCGCGATGGTCGATCGCATGGACCGGGAAATCGGCCGCATTCTCGACCAGTTGAAGGCCATGCAGGCCCTCGACAACACGTTGATCGTGTTTGCCTCAGACAACGGAGCCAGTGCCGAGATGATGGTGCGCGATGGGGGGCATGATCCGCACGTCCCCCCCGGTTCGGCCAAGTCGTATCTCTGCCTCGGCCCGGGCTTCTCCAGTGTCGCGAACACTCCGTTCCGCCGTCACAAGACGTGGGTTCACGAAGGGGGGATCAGTACGCCGTTCATCGTCCATTGGCCGGCGGGAATCGCCGGGCGGGGGGAACTGCGGCACAATCCCGCGCATCTGGTCGACGTCCTGCCGACCGTGCTCGATGTCGTGCAGGTGGACGGGTTGCGGGAATGGGAGGGAAAACCGGTCCCTCCCGTCGCCGGCCACAGCCTGCGGCCCGCTTTTGCGCGGGACGGCAGCGTGACGCGCGACTGCCTGTGGTGGCTGCACGAAGGGAACCGGGCGATCCGTGTGGGGGACTGGAAACTGGTCGCCGCGAAGGGGACACCCTGGGAACTGTATCACCTGGCGACCGATCGGGCCGAGCGCTACAACGTCGCCAGTCAGTTTCCCGACCGCGTGAAGGAGCTCGAAGCCCTGTGGCAGGCCGAGACCGACCGCATGACGGCTCTCTCGCAGGGGGAGTGAAACGCTCGGTGACCATGCACCGTGACCACGGTGGAACGGTGACCACAGTGGAACGGTGACCTGTGCGGCACGGGTGGAACCCGCGATGGCTCGTTCCCCAGACGGCCGAACGGCAGTGGGGGTGTGCCATCCCCGATCGGTTCGACCCCCGCCATCCACCCATCCACCGAGGCGTTTCAAACCCTTGTCATCGAGCGGTCAGGCCGCATCGCGCATCGAGCCCTGTGGGCTGGTCCGACACGCGCCGCGCGATTCCGTATCGAGTTCCAGCAACCGCACCAGAAACTCCCGGCAACTGGCATTCCAGTCGGGCCAGGTAAAGGTCGCGGGCGAGCGCACCTGTTGCCGACGCAGGGCCGCCTCGGGATGCATCAGCACCTCGGCCAACGCCTCGGGATCATGCGGCGGAAAGAACGCGGCATAGGGCCCCCCCACTTCACGGTGGGTGGGAATGTCGGCCGCCAGCACCGGG
>JBKCTR010000188.1:0-4175 GCA_046318755.1 Planctomycetaceae bacterium | reverse complement strand
ACGTTTGTCACCGGACAGCCGGCGCTCGACGACGCGTTCCTCAAGCGGGCAACCCGCGAAGGTCTGGACGGACTGAAGGGACACCGCAGCGTGGGGGGTATGCGGGCCAGTCTTTACAACGCGTTTCCCCAAAGTGGTGTCGACGCACTGATTGCCCTGATGCGCGACTTCGAGCAGACCCACGCTCCCCAGTCCTGAGGATGGCCACCCCCAACCGCCGATGTCCGCCGAAGAACCCGCCATCGATCGCCGCACGGCCCAACTGGGAATCGTGCACTCGACCACCATCGAAATCAACCCCTTCCTCAAGAAGTGCGATCGGCTGCGCCAGTATCTGGGAGATGACCACTTTGTGGTGCGGGGGGGCTTCTGGCGCGACCACCGCATCGCCTTCCTGCAGGTGGGCATGGGGCCGCGCCGCGCCGCCCGCGGCACCCACGCCCTGATCGACGGCCACCAACCCCGCTGGGTCATCTCGGCAGGCTTTTCTGGAGCGTTGTCTCCCGAATTGAAAACGGGCCACATCGTGGTTGCCAGTTCGACGCTGGATACCGAGGGGAACGAACTGAAGATCGATCTGAAAATGCCCGCCAATCCCAGCCAGGGACTGCACATCGGACGGTTGCTGACGATTCCCGAAGTGGCCAAGACGGCGGAGGACAAGGAACGGCTGGGGCGGGAGACAGGTGCGATCGCGGTGGACATGGAAAGTGCCGCCGTCGCGGCGGTCTGCCGCGAGCGCAAGGTTCGGTTCATGGCGGTGCGGGTCATCTCCGATGAAATGCATCAGACGCTGCCCGACGAGGCGTTGACGATTCTCAGCGATCGGGGGGCGGTCCAGATCGGTGCGGCGGTCTCGGCGCTCTGGAAGCGTCCCGGCAGCGCAGCCGATCTGTGGAAACTGCGGACCGCGGCCAATGAGGCGGCTAACCGCCTCGCCTTCTTTCTGGAAGGGGTTGTGGCCCGGTTGTGCGAGTCGTAACTCCCTCCCACGACCGCTTTTCGACCTCCGCGGTCCGGTGGCAATCCGCCCCAGACCACTTCTTTCTGCGCGGTGAGGAACTGCAGACGTGACACGCCCCTGGATCTTGGCGGAGACCAATTACGGCCACGTCAAGGCACACCCCTATGAAGTCGCGGTGCTTCCCTTCGGAGCCACGGAACCGCACAACCTCCACCTCCCCTACGGGACCGACAGTTTCGAAGCGTTCGAGATCGGATCGCGGGCCTGCGAGGCCGCCCATCGCCGGGGTGCCCGGGTGGTGTTGTTGCCGACAATTCCCTACGGCACCGAGACGAATCTGGCAAAATTTCCCCTGGCCATGAATCTCAATCCCAGCACCCTCCTGGCGATGGTTCGCGACCTGGTGGTCTCGCTGGAACAGTCGGGAATCCGCAAGCTGCTGCTGCTGAACAGCCATGGAGGGAATGAGTTGAAGCCCCTGCTGCGCGAATTGATGCCCGCCACCAACGTGCATCTGTTTTTATGCGACTGGTTCCGGGGATTGTCGGCCGATGTGCAGCGAAGCGAATTTCTCGAGCCAGGAGACCATGCGGGGGCTGTCGAAACCGCGCTCGGCCTGGCCTGCTTCGAACACCTCGTGGTGCGAGACCCAATGACAGGTCGACTGGCTGGTGACGAGGGAGTCACCTGTCCCTGCCGCTTTGAGGCCGTCAACCAAGGCTGGATCTCCATCAGCCGCCCCTGGCACCTGCTGACGACGAACAGTGGGGCGGGAAACCCCCATGAGGCGACCGCCGAACAGGGGCATCGGCTACTGCGGGTGATCGTGGACCGGCTCGCCGAATTTCTGGTCGAGCTGGATCAATCGGTCATCGACGAGTCGTTTCCAATGACCCCGCGTGCATCGTCCCCCTGATCGGAAGTCATTCGGCCCGAAATCAAGATTCGATCGCGCGTGGAGCGTGCCGGCGCGGCTTGGAATGGTTGGCTGTCGAAGGCTTCTTGCGAAGTGGTGAAGAGCGCTTCGTGCGGCCCAGTGCACTCTCGCTGAATGCGGCGGATTCCCTGGCCCCTCGCGGCTCCAGCGCAGGCGATTCCCAGAGGGTGTCAAGGCGTGGGGGAATCAAGTCGGCCACACTGTCGACGATCAGGTCAGGGCTGTAGGCGAACCTGGGCAGGTCGGCCAGGCTGGTTCCTCCCGACAACACCAGAATCGTCTTGTATTCCAGCTGAACCCCGCCCAGGATGTCGGTTTCCATCGTGTCGCCGATGACGATCGTCTCATCGGTCGACAACCCGAGTTCCTTGCGGGCCGCCCGCAGCATGACCGGGCTCGGCTTCCCCACACTGAACGCCTTCACTCCCGCCGCCGCCTCAAGCATGGCGACGATGGCTCCACAGCCAGGACGGGTGCCATGCTGCGTGGGACAGTTGGGATCCAGATTCGTGGCCACCAACTTGGCCCCACCGAGCACCATCTGCAGGGCCTGTTCCACCATCTCAAAATTCAGTGAACGTCCCTCCCCGACCACCACATAATCGGGGGATTTGTCGACAATCGAATAGCCATTCTGATGCAGCGCGGTCATCAACCCCCCCTCACCGATGACAAACGCGGTGCCTCCCGGTTTTTGCCGGGCCAGGAATCGGGCGGTGGCCATGGCACAGGTGAAGACGTGTCGCTCGTCCACCTCGATTCCCATTCTCCGCAGCTTGGTCACCACATCGCGCCGGGTGCGTTGGCTGTTGTTCGTCAGAAACACAAACGGAATGTCCCGTTCCCGCAGTGCGGCGATGAATCGGTCGGCTCCCGGAACGAGTTCGCCGCCTCGATAGATCACTCCATCCATGTCAATCAGAAATCCTGACACCGCATCCCCCGTTCCCACGGACCTCGAGGGGCACCCGGCGGAATCCACATTCCTGCCTTCGGGGAACCCCGCAGTTCAAGGACCGACAATCCCTCGTCGATGCAGTCGCCGTGCCAATCACGAAGGAATTGCGAAAAAGGCCGGAAAACCCCGGCCATCAGCCGGAAATCGGCGGCGATCTGGCGGCAAGAAATCGACGCCCAATGCGTTCCAGACCAGCAACTCGCCCGACCATTGATCGGTCTCGGAGCCTCCTGCCGAGTTTCGCCTCAGACCCGCCGAGGTCTTCCCCATCCAGGATGGACGCTTTGTCGTAACCAACCGTTCCGACCCGTCACAGATCGCCATCCCCCAGGCGGATGCGACAGTAACTGGCGAATCTCTGCCGGGAGATCTGTCCGCGAGCCACCGCCAGCTTCACACCACACTCCCGTTCGTGAATGTGCGTGCAATTGGCGAAGCGACAGGCGCGCACATGCGGGTGGAACTCGACGAAATATCCCTCGATCTCACCTGGGGGCAGATCCCACAATTCCAATTGGCGTACCCCGGGTGTATCCACAACCCAACCCCCCATCGTCAGCGGCCAAAGGCGGGCGCTGGTGGTGGTGTGCTGCCCCTTGCCGGTCTCCTCGGTCACATCCAGTGTCCGCAGGTTCAAACCAGGTTCCACCGAGTTGATCAGCGACGATTTGCCCACACCGCTCTGCCCGGCCAACGCCGTCGCCCGGTCCCGCAGCAGATGCCTCAAGCGAGCCAGCCCCTGTCCGGTGCGGGTGCTGCAGGGGATCACCTCGTAACCGAGTTGGGCGTAGATGCCCACGATGGGCTGCAACTCGGCCAAGTCGACCAGATCGATTTTGTTGATCACGATCACGGGGCGCAACCCCCCCTGCAGAACACTGATCAGGTAGCGGTCAATCAGACTGGGTTTGAGCCGGGGAGTGGCGGCCGACCCGACAATCAGCACCTGATCGACATTCGCAACCAGCACATGTTTCCGCTCGCGAATCTTCCGGGCCAGGATCCCGGTGCGGGGCTCCACCCGCTCGATCACCCCCTGCCGGTCGTCCACCGGGCGCACCAACACCCGGTCTCCGGCGGCAACCACGGTTCGCCCCTCAACCGCCATGTCGCGCAACACCTGGCGCACCGCACACTCGAGCTGGAGGCCCTGGCCGAGGTCCACGAGGCAGCCCGCTCCCCGGGGACTCAAGACACGGCCAGGCCTCAAAAGCCCCGCCTGCAGCCGCTCCTGGATCTCGGTCTCAGAATCCTCAACGACCGTCCGCCGACGGGAAAAATCTCCCTTGCCCGAGACCCGCTCGGAGCCGCTCAGG
>JBKCTR010000187.1:0-7831 GCA_046318755.1 Planctomycetaceae bacterium | reverse complement strand
CACCGGGGGCTGGCCCGGGGTCAGCCCCGTCTCCAACACCGAATCGGAGATTTCAGCCCAAGTCCCGATGCTCCGCCGAGACCAGACCTGGGCCCGCAGGGGGCAGGTCTGGTCTCCACGGAAAACACCGTGTCAGGCACTCACCGGATACTTCTTGTCGGGATCGATCCCCAGCGCCTGCCGGGCCTTCTCGATGACCGCCCGGTCGACCTCACCCTTCCGGTGCAGTTCGCTGAGTGCGGCAAAGGTGATGTGGGCCGCGTCGATCTCGAAGTGTCGGCGCAGAGTCTCGCGGGTGTCGCTGCGGCCGAATCCATCGGTCCCCAGCGTCACCAGACGGCCCGGCACCCACTTCGCGATCTGTTCGGTCACCAGGTGCATGTAGTCGCTGGCGGCGATGAATGGCCCCTGCTTCCCGGCCAGCAGCTTCTGCACATAGCACTGCCGGGGGGTCTCGGTCGGATGCAGCAGGTTCCAGCGTTCGATCTCCAGCGCTTCGCGACGCAGTTCTTTGTAGCTGGTGACGCTGTACAGGTCGCTGGCGACGCCGTAGTCGCGGGCCAGGGTCTCTTGGGCCAGCAGCGTCTGCCGCAGGATCGGACCGCTTCCCAGCAACTGCACGCGCGAGCGGGCACCGGGGACGTCGGCCGTCTTCAGCAGGTACATCCCCTTGAGGATTCCCTCGTTGGCCCCCTCGGGGAGGGCGGGCATCACGTACGGTTCGTTGTAGAGGGTGATGTAGTAGAAGATCGATTCGTCTTCGACGTACATCCGCCGCAGCCCTTCCTGGATGATCACCGCGACCTCGTAGGCGAAGCCCGGGTCGTAGGCGAGGCAGTTGGGGACAGTGGCCGCCATCAGATGGCTGTGCCCGTCTTCATGCTGCAGCCCCTCGCCGTTGAGCGTGGTCCGCCCCGCGGTGGCCCCCAGCAGGAACCCCTTGCAGCGCGAGTCGGCCGCCAGCCAGATGAAGTCACCCACCCGCTGGAAACCGAACATCGAGTAGTAGATGTAGAACGGGACCATGCTGATGCCGAGGTTGGCATAGGCGGTACCCGCCGCCACGAAGCTCGACATGGCCCCCGCCTCGTTGATTCCCTCTTCGAGAATCTGGCCATCCTTCGCCTCGCGGTAGTACGAGAGCTGACCGGCATCGACGGGCTCGTAGAGCTGCCCGGTGCTGGCGTAGATGCCGAATTGCGAGAAGAAGCCTTCCATCCCGAACGTGCGGGCTTCGTCGGGAATGATCGGCACAATGTTTTTGCCGATCGACTTGTTCTTCAGCAGCGCCATCAGAGCGCGGCCAAACGCGCCCGTGGTCGAGAATTCGCGGTCGCCGCTCCCTCCCAGCAATTCCTTGAACGCCTCGAGCCCCGGCACATCGAGCTTGGGGGCGGCGGTGCGGCGTTGGGGGAGGCTGCCTCCCAAGACGCGCCGGCGTTCCTGCAGGTAGGCCATCTCCTGGCTGTCGGGGGCGGGGCGATAGAACGGCGCCTGAGCCACCTCTTCGTCCGAGATCGGAATCGAGAACCGCGACCGGAACTCGCGCAGTTCGTCTTCGTTGATGCTCTTCTGCTGGTGGGAGATGTTTTTTCCTTCTCCCGCCTCGCCCAGGCCATAACCCTTGATGGTCTTGGCGAGAATGACGCTGGGAGCCCCCACGTGCTCGACCGCCGCCTTGTAGGCCGCGTAGACCTTCTCGGGGTCGTGCCCGCCGCGCTTCAGCCGCTGGATCTGGTCATCCGAGAGATTCGCGACCAGTTGCTGCAGTTCGGGGTGAGTGCCGAAGAAGTGATCGCGGATGTACCCGCCATCTTCGACGCTGTACTTCTGGTACTGGCCGTCGACCACCTCGCCCATCCGCGACATCAGCCGGCCATTGCCGTCGGCGGCGAGCAGGGGGTCCCAATCGCCACCCCAGATGACCTTGATGACGTTCCAGCCCGACCCCCGGAAACCGGCTTCGAGTTCCTGGATGATTTTGCCATTCCCGCGGACGGGGCCATCGAGCCGCTGCAGGTTGCAGTTGATGACGAAGATGAGGTTGTCGAGCTTCTCGCGTGTGGCGAGGTTGATGGCCCCCAGGGTCTCGGGCTCGTCGACTTCACCGTCACCCACGAAGCACCAGACCTTCGACGCCGAGGTGTCGAGCAGGCCGCGATGCTGCAGGTAGCGCAAAAACCGGGCATGGTAAATGGCCATGATGGGCCCCAGGCCCATCGAGACCGTGGGGAACTGCCAGAACCCGGGCATGAGCCAGGGGTGGGGATACGAAGAGAGCCCACCGGTGGGGGCCAGCTCCTGGCGGAAGTTCGAAAGGTCTTGCTCGGAGAGCCGCCCTTCAACAAATGCGCGGGCGTAGATGCCGGGGGAGGCATGCCCCTGGAAGTAGACCATGTCTCCCAGGTGGTTCCCGCTGGGGGCCCGGAAGAAGTGGTTGAACCCAATTTCGTAGAGCGTGGCGGCCGAGGCGAAGGTCGAGATGTGACCCCCCAGCCCCGAATGCTCGCGGTTGGCCCGCACCACCATGGCCATGGCGTTCCAGCGGACAATGCTCTTGATCCGCCGTTCGATTTCCCGGTTTCCGGGGAAACGGGGCTGCTTGTCGCGGTGGATGGTGTTGATGTACGGAGTGTTGGCCGTGAAGGGGAGGGTCACCCCGCGTCGGTAGGCCTCTTCCTGCAGCAGCACGAGCAATTGCCGGACACGGTCCGGACCTTCGCGATGCAACACGTCGACCAGGGATTCAATCCACTCGTTGACTTCGGATACGTCGCCTTCCGACAAAACACTCGACAGGGAGTTGGCGGCCATAGTGCTGGGTAGTTGAACTCCGGAGAAGCTTCCCGCTTCCACAGGGAAAGTTGGGCGAAGCTCCCGCAAGGGGTAAGTCAAGCGACAGCGGCGGCGCAGCCCCTGCGGGGAGACGCCTGGCACCCGTGCCCGCGCGGCAGGGGGGCACGCAGGACGCAACCTGCCCACCCGGCACATCCTGTGCCAATCACCCACCGCGTAGCTGTCAGCAGCAGAATAGCGGTTTCCCGTGGGGGAATTCCACCCCGATTCGAAAGCAGGCCCGGAGGTGTGGGTGTACACTGGCTTTCCCCTGCCGGGGCCGAGACTCGTTTCGCCCCGCTTCTGGGCCGACCCCCTGAAAAGGACTTTCTTCAAACCTGCCAACTGCTTACATTTTGCACTCGCGATTCTGCCGCACCCGACCTTCCGCCATCGTGCATCGCCATGCCTCTGTACGAGATTGAGACCACCGCCCACATCATGATTGCGTGGGCGGAGACTCAGGCCGAGGCAGAGTCGTTCGCCGGACAACATTATCCGGAAGAAGAGATCCTGCGGGTCACCAAGCGTCCCCGCGATGTGTGGGTGGTGTCGAAGCGGCTGCTGGGCTTGCAGGACGATCATCCCCCGTGCGATATGGCTCGCGAATGTCTGTCCCGCGCCCGGGGAGACAAATTGCATGCCATTCGTCTGTACATGCTGGACACGGGGGTGGATCTGCACGCCGCCCAACGGGCCATCGAGAGCAACATGTCCCGGGGGTGGTGAGAGGGCTGGTGTTGGGCTGTGTCGAGGGTTTGGGGCGAGTGGCTGTTGAAACGCGGAGTTTGAAACGGTTCTGCTGAAAGTGCTGGTCTCGTGATCGTCTACCGACATTTCAAGAATCAGGATGTTCCCGCCCTGGTGGAACTGTGGAACGCCTGCGACTTGGGAAGCGGAGCGGCACGGCGGTTTTCCACCGATTCCTTCGATCAATTCGTTCTGGCCGAACCCTATTTCGATCGCCGGGCCCTCATTGAGGCCTGGCACGACGGGCAACTCGTTGGCTATGTCCATGCCGGGTTTGGTCCCGATCCGACTGGCGCCCGCATCTGCACCGACTCGGGAGTGGTCTGCATGGTGCTGGTTCGGCCCCCATTTCGGCGACGGGGAATTGGACGGCGTCTGGTCGAGTTGGCCGAGGAATTTCTGCGGTCCCAGGGGGCCCGGGCCCTCCAGGCGGGCGAATCGCTCAACCGCAATCCGTTTTATCTGGGGCTTTACGGTGGGGCCGACTCGGCCGGGTTTCTCGAAACCGATCCCCTCGCCCGTCCGTTCTTCGAAATGCTGGGGTACCGTCCTGCCGAGAGTTACCGCCTCCTGTCGCGGGAACTGCAGGTGGGGAAGCTGCCGTTTGATCCGCGGATGGTGGCCCTGCGGAAATCGGTCCGGTTGAATGTGCTTGACCGTCCTCCCTCTTCAACGTGGTGGTGGTTGGTGCGGCATGGCCGGTTCGACTCGCTGACTTTTACGCTGATGCCTCACGCCGGGCTGGTCATTCCGGGAATTGTCACCTGCTGGGGAATGGATCTGCACACCGAGACCCGGGGTCGGCGGACCGTGGGAATTACTGATCTTTTCGTCGCCGAGAGCGTGCGGCGCAAGGGATACGCCAAAGCGTTGCTGTGCGAGGTCTTGCGGTTCTTCCGGGAAGATGGGGTGGCCGACATGGAAGTGGTGGTTCCCGAAGGAAACGCCGCCGCCCAGGCCCTGTTCGACGGACTGGGGTTTATCGCCCGCGATCGCGGCACCGTCTACCAGAAGCCCCCCAGCCCGTAGGGGGCCGGGGGCACCGTCGAGTCTCCCGCCCTTCCGGGCTCTCACGTTTCAGCGGTTTTCCGACCTCGCAGGTTGTCCCGCTGCCCGGGCTGCGCAGCGCAGCTTCCCCCGCGGCAGCTTTCCCCAGAGCCATCGTTCACAAGACTTTTAAGGCAACGCCGGTCGACCGAACGGGCCGCACGGCCCCGTGCGGGCTGGCCGAATCGAGTCGACGTCGGCGGTTGGGGCCCGCGGCGGGGTTTGAGTTTGGTCTGGGGTGCCGCGAACGCCCTCGGGGCTCTAAGATATCACGCAGTTCGCCCCCAACCGGCCAATCGTGGGTCCTTCTCATCTGAGGGGGCGTCTTGCGGGGGGTGAACTCCTTTTCCAGAGGCCGCTTCCGCCGGTTTCCAGACCTGGCGGGCTGGTGCGGATGTCGACCGCTTCGGGATGGGGCGGCGACGAGCGGGGGGGAATGTGAGGCGCGAGGCCATCGCCCCCCGCCCCCAACCCATTCCTCATTCGATGCATTTTCTGAGCAGTGACCGAGAGCAACATGTCTGAGCAGACCACAGCGGGGCCGGCGGGGGGAACTCCCGTCGCACCCAGTGAACCGGCCAAAGTACGCTACGAAGATTTCGCCAAGTTGGATTTGCGGGTCGCCCGGGTGCTGGAGGCGCGGGACCATCCCAACGCCAGCAAGCTCTTGCTGCTGAAGATTCGGGTCGGGACGGTCGAAAAGCAGATCGTCGCCGGCATCCGGGGGCACTATGAGCCGCAGGCCCTGGTGGGAACGCAGATCGTGGTGGTCAACAATCTCGAACCGGCGATGATTCGGGGCGAAGAATCGAACGGCATGCTGCTGGCCGGCTCGGACGATTCGGGGGTGGTGTTGGTTCGGCCCGAGCGGGAACTGGCCGAAGGGTCCAAGGTGAAGTAGGCCGACGGCCCCTCGCACGAGGCGGCGTTCCCCAACCGGGGGGAACGCCAGCGCACCGTTCAATCCGGAGCACAGTTTCGCTCTGGCACACCGTTCGGTTGGAGCGGGGCCGCGGGCCGGGGGCTTTCCAGCCGGGCACAACATGAAATCGGCATCGGCGATGCGTGAACCGTCGGGATGGGAGGTGGCTGCCGAGGCGATCACCCTGCGCATCCGCTGGTTCGGGGTGGTGGTGGGTTACCTGCTGATCAACCTGCTGGCCCGCCCCGGCTCGGAACGGCCGTTGATCAACGCCATCCTCACGCTGGGGGCCGCCTACACCCTGACCGACACCTGGCTGAGCCTGAAGAAACAGGTGATGCTGGGGCGGTATCCGCTGCTGATCTCGGTGATGGAGGCGATGTTCATCGGGCTGCTGTGCTACTTCGACCAGGGGTTGGAGAGCCCATTCCGGTTCTATTACTTCCTGTCTCTGCTGGTCTGCGCAATCCGTTATTCTCCCGTCACCACCGCCGCCACCTACCTGCTGCACGTGGTGAGCTGTGCGTGGTTGTTCTTCAGCCCCCGGCAAGCCCCCCAGGAAACCGCCAGCCTGTTCGTGATGATTGTGTCGATGGGCTGGGTCGCGTGGGCCTGTACGAACCTGGCTGGATTGCTGAAGGGGGTGGGGCGGCAACTGGGTCAGGCGAACCGCGAACTGCAAGAGAACCAGGCGTTGCTCGAACAGCGCATCGCCCAGCGGACCAGCGAGCTGCAGCAGTCGCAGGCCCTGGTCGTCCAGCAGGAAAAACAGGCGGCATTCGGGCTGTTGGCGGCCGGCATCGCCCACGAGGTGGGCAATCCCCTCGCGGCCATCAGCTCGCTGGTGCAGATGCTGAACCGCCGCCCGCAAGACGACTACACCCGCGAGAAACTGCAGTTGGTCGACGACCAGTTGCGCCGCATCCAGCGCACCCTGCGCGAGCTGGTCGACTTCAGCCGCCCCGCCAGCGTGCAGCAGAGCCTGTGCGACATCCGCGAGGTCATCGAGGCGGCCCTCAACATCGCCAAGTACTACAAACGGACCAAGGGCAAGCGCATCACCACCCGCTTCGCCCCGCGGCTGCCCACGCTGCGCACCGTCCGTGACCAATTGGTGCAGGTCTTTCTGAATCTGATCCTCAATGCCATGGACGCCACCGAAGAGGGGGGCGAGATCGAGCTGTCGACCGAATTGGCCGACGGCTGGATCATCTGCACCGTCCGCGATGACGGGCATGGCATTCCCGAGTCGAAGGTCGGGCGGATCTTCCAACCCTATTTCACCACCAAGGAGACGGGAACCGGTCTGGGGCTGTTTGTCTGTCGTCGATTGATGGAATCGTCATTGAACGGAAAGATCGAGCTGGCGAGCACCTCCCCGGCGGGAACCATCTTTCGCGTTTCCATCACCTGCGACAACGTCCGCTCTCATCCCGACGTTCCCGCACCGCGGGAAGCCATCAGCGAGGTCAGTTGAACGTGAAAAGCATCCGCAATGTGCTGGTCGTCGAAGACGAGCAGATCATCCGCACCACCCTGCGTGAGTTCCTCACCGGAGAGGGGTTCATCGTCTCCGAGGCCGGCAGTGTGGCCGAGGCGTTGCAGGTGGTCCGGCAGCGCGACTTTTCGGTCGCCATCTGCGATGTCCGCCTGCCCGATGGCGACGGCATCCAACTGCTGCGCCGCCTGCAGCAGTTGAACGCCGACCTGTTCGTGCTGATCATCACCGCCTATGCCACCGTCGAGAACGCCGTCGAGGCCTTCAAGGCCGGTGCCTACGACTACCTCGTCAAGCCGGTTCTGTTCGACGACCTGCACCACAAGCTCGAACGGCTGTTTCGGTACCGCGAACTGTTTCTCGAGAATCAGTCGCTGCGCCGCGAGCTGGCCCGGCAACAGCCATTTGAAGACCTTGTGGGCTCGTCGAAGGCCCTGCAAGAGGTGCAGCAGGCCATTCGCAAAATCGCCGCCACCAGCAGCAATGTGCTGCTCGAAGGCGAAACCGGCACCGGGAAAGAACTCTTCGCCCGCGTCATCCACCGCACTGGCCCGCGGGCCCAGGAGAAATTTCTGGCGGTCCACTGCTCGACCCAGCCGGTCGAACTGCTCGAGGCCCAGCTCTTCGGGCAACGCCAGGGCTCGTTCCCCGGTGCCACCGCCGACCTCCCCGGCGTGCTGCTGCATGCCGGCGAGGGAACTGTTTTCCTCGACGAGGTGGGGCAGCTTCCCCTCGCCATCCAGGCGAAGCTGCTGCGGGCGATTGAGTTTCAAGAGATC
>JBKCTR010000186.1:0-3546 GCA_046318755.1 Planctomycetaceae bacterium | reverse complement strand
GGACCAACCTCTCCCCCCGGTGACCGTACGGCTGGGAACCACGCGGGGCACCAATGCCCTGTTGACCCGTCGAGGGGCACGGACCGCTTTCATCACCACCCGGGGATTCGCCGATGTGCTGCTGATCGCCAACCAGGACCGACCCCGACTCTTCGATCTGGAGATTCAAAAGCCCACCCCGGTGTTTGAACGGGTGCTGGAGATCGATGAGCGTCTCGACTCGACCGGGGGCGTGCTGCTGGCTCCTGACCGCGAAAAGGTCCTGCGGCAATTGCACGAGCTGAAAGCCATCGGTGTTGAATCGGTGGGGATTTGCCTGCTGCACGCGTTCGCCAATCCCACGCACGAGTTGCTGGTCGAGGAACTGGCCCGCGAGGCGGGTTTCACCGAGATCAGCCGCTCCAGTCGACTGGCTCCGCTCATCAAGATCGTCTCGCGGGGGGACACCACCGTGGTCGATGCCTACCTGAACCCCATCCTGCGGCGTTACATGCAGACGCTGCGGAATTCCCTCCCCAACAGCCAACTCCGACTGATGACTTCCGCAGGCGGACTGGTCGAGGCAGACCACTTCGTGGGGAAAGACAGCATTCTCTCGGGGCCCGCGGGAGGAGTGATCGGCTTTTCGCGTGTCGCCCAGCGGGCCGGCTTCGAGAAATCGATCGGCTTCGACATGGGGGGGACCAGCACCGACGTGTCCCGTTTTGACGGGCAATACGACCTCGAGTACGAGACCCGCAAGGCCGGGGTGCGGGTAGTGGCCCCCATGTTGGCGATCGAAACCGTCGCCGCCGGCGGGGGGAGTATCTGCCACTTCGATGGCGTGAAGCTGGTGGTGGGCCCTGAAAGCGCCGGGGCAAATCCCGGTCCCGCCTGTTATGGCCGCGGCGGCCCCCTGACCATCACCGACGTCAACCTGTTCCTCGGCCGGGTGATTCCCCGCCATTTCCCGTTTCCGCTCGATCTGGCGGCGGTCGAACGGCGGTTGGACCAACTCGGCCAACAGATTGCCGCCAGCGGCTCGAAACAATACACCCCCGTCGAGCTGGCCGAGGGATTTGTGCGCGTGGCCAACGCCAACATGATCCGGGCGATCCGCAACATTTCGGTGGCCCGGGGTTACGACCCGCGCGACTACGTGCTGGTGACATTTGGCGGCGCCGGTGCGCAGCACGCCTGCGCAATCGCTCACGAATTGGGCATTTCCCGCGTTCTGTCGCATCCGCTGTCGGGCCTGTTGAGCGCGTTTGGCATTGGCCTCGCCGATGTGCGGCGGTTTGGCGAGCAGGCGGTGTTGCGTCCATGGTCCCCCGAGGAACCCGCCCGTTTGGAGCCCCTGTTCCAGCAGTTGGCGTCACGGGCCCGCGACGAGATTCTGGCCGAAGGCATTCCGGCCGCCGAGATCCAGCCCGAGCAACGGTCTCTCGACCTGCGGTACCAGGGGATCGAAGCGGTGATCAATGTCCCCTGCCCCATCGTCAACAACAGACCTCAGCCCAACTTCGACTACGCGGCCCGGTACCATGCCCTGCACCAGCAGTTGTACGGTTATCGGCATGAATCCCGAGGGGTCGAAATTGTCGCGGCCCGAGTCGCCGTCACGGGGCACACTCCGCAGCCAGAGGAACCGTCGCTCCCCGAAATCGAACGTCGGCCCGAGCCCACCGAGCACACCCTCGCCTGGTTTGAAGGGCGGCAGATCCGCACTTCGGTCTTGACGCGGGCACAACTGCACCCCGGCGACCGCATCGCCGGACCGGCCATCCTGTGCGAACCCACCTCGACGGTGGTGGTCGAGCCCGGTTTCGAGGCCCGAATTCTCCCGCGCGGTGAAATCCTGCTGACCGATCTGGGAACCTTCGGCAAACTCCAGGTCTCGACAGAATCCGACCCCGTCCAGTTGGAGATCTTCAACAATCTGTTCGCGTCGATTGCCGAGCAGATGGGAATCACCCTGCAGCGAACGTCGTTCTCGACCAACGTGAAGGAACGGCTCGACTTCAGTTGCGCGGTGTTCGACTCGCAGGGGCACCTGGTGGTCAACGCGCCTCACATTCCAGTCCACCTGGGAGCGATGGGCGAAACGGTGCGGCGGATCATTTCCGACAACCCCCACATCGCTCCCGGGGATGTGTTCGTCACCAATGATCCGTACCGCGGCGGTTCGCACCTGCCCGATGTCACGGTGATCACGCCGGTGCACGATGCGAATTCGGGACGGTTGCTGTTCTTCACCGCCAGTCGCGCGCATCACGCCGAGATCGGTGGGATTGTTCCCGGCAGCATGCCCCCCTTCTCGCGCAATCTGGCCGAAGAGGGAGTGTTGATCAGGAACTTCAAGCTGGTGGACGCCGGTCGCTCCCAAGAGGAGGAACTGCGGCAACTGCTGCTGGCCGGCCCGCACCCCACCCGGTCGGTCCGCGACAACCTGGCCGACGTCTCGGCCCAGGCGGCCGCGAACCACAGCGGGGTGCAGCAACTGCTGGCGCTGGTCGAGCGGTACACCCTGCCGGTGGTCGAGGCCTACATGGGGCATATCCAGGCGGCCGCCGAGCGGAAGATGCGACAGGCTCTCGAACGCATTCCCGACGGGGTCTACCGCTGTCTCGACCACCTCGACCAGGGATCCCCCATCGCCGTGACGATCACGATCGCCGGCAGCAACGCGACGGTCGATTTCACAGGAACTGGACCGGTGATTATGCCTCCTCCGGGAGGAGGCAATCCCGGCGGACTCAACCTGCATGCGAACCGCGCGATCGTCACCGCGGCGGTGTTGTATGTCTTCCGCTGTCTGATCAACGAAGACATCCCGCTCAACAGCGGTGTGCTCAATCCCGTGACACTGATTCTCCCCGAGTGCCTGCTGAACCCGCCGGAACATGACGACCCGGCCCAGTGCGCGGCCATCGTGGGGGGCAACGTCGAGACGTCGCAGCGGGTGGTGGATGTGCTGCTGGGTGCGCTGCACCTGGCCGCCGCCAGCCAGGGAACCATGAACAACCTGACGTTTGGCGACGGAACCTTCGGCTATTACGAGACGATCTGTGGCGGATCGGGTGCCACGGTGACGGCCGATGGGGCCGACGCTGTGCACACGCACATGACCAACACCCGCCTGACCGATCCCGAAGTGATCGAACGACGGTACCCGGTGCGGCTGCACGAGTTCGCGATTCGGCGCGGTTCGGGGGGCCGCCCGACGGCACCGGGCGGCCATCGCGGAGGTGATGGAGTGATCCGGCGGATCGAGTTTCTCAAGCCCCTGCGAGTGTCGATCTTGTCGGAGCGGCGCGGTCCCCACGCTCCCGCCGGCCTGAATGGCGGCCCCCCGGGGGCCCTGGGAATCAATACCCTGGAACGGGCCGGCACGGGGCGGACGGAGAACCTCGGGGGAAAGGTGCAGCTCGAGGTCCTGCCCGGCGACATTCTGACGCTGCAGACCCCCGGCGGTGGAGGAGCCCTGCCACCAGGGTGAACAGCCCCGGGCTGCCGAGCTCCACCACTACGAGCGTCACCGCGGCGGTGTTGTATGTCTTCCGCTGT
>JBKCTR010000185.1:0-3120 GCA_046318755.1 Planctomycetaceae bacterium | reverse complement strand
GCACCCTCATGCGTGTCCAACCGCAGGCCCGCTTTGCGTTCCTTTTCGTCTGGTCCGTGGCACTTGTAACACAGGTCCGACAGGATCGGACGAATCTCGCGACTATAGTCGACCGGTTTGGAGTCGGCCTGGAGGGAGTGGGGAGCCAACAACCCGGCAAGAAGGCACAGTAGTACGCGCTTCTTGGGGGGGGGGAGAGGGGGGGTGGGAGGAGGTCGGGAGACAGACGGGACTCAGTTGTTCCACCAGTCGACGTGAACACGCGGGATGTGCCACACGCCAGTCTGGTGAGGTGGCACATTCACGACGTCAGGACTGTAAGGGACCAGCGAAGCAGGATGCAACGTCTGGACCCGCTGGAAGTTCCAGAGGCTTAACGCCGATGACCGGGATCGGCCTCACGGGATGGTC
Source organism: Planctomycetaceae bacterium (assembly GCA_046318755.1). Classification (GTDB taxonomy): domain Bacteria; phylum Planctomycetota; class Planctomycetia; order Planctomycetales; family Planctomycetaceae; genus UBA10511. The sequence goes on along the minus strand of JBKCTR010000185.1, from coordinate 2,709 downwards.
GTGTTGGCAAACAGGATGGTGGGCAGTGCCAAGTCGTTCGGGAGGCAGCTCCCACCGTGTCCACGCCGGGGGCCGGTCTTGGGTTGCTTTGTTCTGGGGCTTCTGGGGTGCGGTGATTCGGTGTTCGTTGGGGGCTCTTGTGGCAGGACTCCCGGTCTACTTCAACAGGCTCCGTTCCAGCACCTCGCGGGCCTTGTCGAAGTACGGCTGCCAGGTGATCTCCGGGCGGCCGTCTCGCAGGCAATCCCGAACCTTTTGCAGCGTGTTGCGGGCCATGTGGGGGCAGCGGTTGCACGCGCAGGTCTTGCCGTCCGACGCCATGATTCCGGGAACCGGGATGTAGGTGTGTTGCGGGGCCAGTTTCTGCAGGGGATGGATCATCGTGGCCTCGGTCGCCACCAAAAACAGCTTCGGTTCGGTCAGAGAGGCGACATACTGACGCATTTTCTCGGTCCCGCCGATGAAGTCGGCATGTTCCAGCACGGCATGGGGGCACTCTGGATGGGCGATGACAATGCAGTGCGGATTGTTTTTCTTGGCCCGCAGCAGGTCTTGTACACTGAAGATCTCGTGGACCTGGCAGGCCCCGGGCCAGAGAATCATCTTGCGGCCGGTCACTTCCGACAGATAGCGGCCAAGGTGCTGATCGGGAACAAACAGGATTTCCTTGTCTGCCGGAACCCGATCGATGATTTCCCGGGCGTTCCCGCTGGTGACGATCCAGTCGCACAGACTTTTCGTGGCGGCCGTGGTGTTGATGTAGGCGACCGTTTGAAAATTGTGACCCTGCGAACGCAACTGTGCCTGATAGGCGGCCAGGCTGGGAGCCGGGCAACTGTCGGCCAGCGAGCAGCCGGCCTGCATATCGGGGATGAGGATCGTCTTTTGTGGACTGAGAATCTTCGCCGATTCCCCCATGAAGTGGACCCCGGCGAACACGATGGTTGAGGCCTGGGACCGAACCGCATCACGGGCCAGCTTCAGGCTGTCTCCCGTATGGTCGGCAATATCCTGAATCTCGCCATCGACATAGAAGTGCGCGAGAATCGCTGCGTCGCGCTCCTTCTTCAGGCGATCGATCTCGTCCATCAAGTCGAGAGGATCTTCCCAGGAAATGGGCTGGGAGGTCGTGGGGAGCGAAAGCGACATGGGGTCTCCAGAAATGACGGCACGGTGCTCCGCCGAAATCGGGAACGGGACTCTGTGATGTTCGGCAGAAACCTGATCCGCCCGTGGGAGCGAAAGCGTTTGAGAGGATTATACGGGGGGACGGGATCTCGGGTGAATGGCTTGCCCCGGGGGGAAAGCGCCGCGATGATGCCGCCGATTCTGTCTGACTCCCCTCTCCTCTGGACGGTGCGCGCCCGCCATGTCATCGGAAACGAGCTACGATCCCTATGCGATGCCCGATGATGCCGTCCAGGCGGCCCCTGTCTCGCTGTGGTCCGCCCTGCGGCAGATTGGCCCGGGAATCATACTGGCGGGGTCGATTGTCGGTTCTGGCGAATTGATCGCCACTACCTCTCTGGGAGCCGACTGGGGATTCACATTCCTCTGGCTCATTCTTGCCAGTTGCGTGATCAAGGTGTTCGTGCAGGTTGAACTGGGTCGCTATGCACTCTCGTCGGGCAAGCCGACCCTGGGATTCATGAACGAACTGCCCGGCCCCCGATTGTGGGTCCATTGGACTGTCTGGTGGTGGTTTTTCATGCTGCTGGCCACCGTGGTGCAATTGGGCGCGATGGTGGGAGGGGTCGGGCAGGCCCTACATATGGCTTTTCCGGGCGTTTCACCAGCACTGGTGCAGTGGCTGGGGAGTGATTCCCCCACGGGCCGTTGGCTCGCACAACATCCCGAGAATCCCTGGGGCATTTTGACGGCGTTCGCCGCAGTGGCCCTGTTGCTGTCGGGCGGCTATCTCATGCTCGAGCGATTCACGACCGTGCTGGTCGCTGGTGTGACGGCGGTGACGACCCTGTGCGTGTTGCTGTTGCCGGCCAGCGGTCACCCGATTCCTCTCGATCAGGTCGCGGAGGGACTGAAGGGACATGTCCCCGAGGATCCCAAGGCGCTCGCCGCCGCGTTTGCGGCTTTCGGCATCACGGGAGTTGGGGCGGCCGAACTCTTCTCGTACCCGTATTGGTGCCTGGAAAAAGGCTACGCCCGGGCCGTGGGCCGCAATTCCCCCGACCCAGCCTGGGTCGCTCGTGCCAAAGGCTGGATGCGGGTGATGCAACTGGATGCGTGGGCGAGCATGATTGTGTTCACGTTGGCGACCGTTTCGTTCTATTTTCTGGGGGCCACGGTGTTGCATCCCAATCCCGCCCTGCGTCCCCAGGGACCGAAGGTGATCGAAGTCTTGTCTCAGATGTATGAACCAGCGTTCGGTTCCTGGACCAAACTTGTGTTTTTGGTGGGGGCCTGGGCAGTGCTGTTCAAGACGCTGTACATTGCCTCAGCAGGGCATGCCCGTCTGACCGCCGACTTCTTCAGTCTGTCGGGATTACTGACGTATCCCAGTGCCCACTACCGTGCACGGATCATCCGTGGTTTGTGCGTGTTCTATCCGCTGCTGGCGTTGACCTTCTACCTGTTTCTCGGTGATGCGAAGGCGATGGTGAACTTCGGTGGGTTTGTGCAGGGTATCACCCTGCCGGTGAGTTCGGGGGCGGCCTTGTAACTGCGGTATTTGAAGAACGATCGTCGCTT
>JBKCTR010000184.1:0-5208 GCA_046318755.1 Planctomycetaceae bacterium | reverse complement strand
GCGTTCGATGTCGGAAGCCGCACAGAGACGATCGGCTCTCTGGTGATGTCTGGCGGCACACTGAGCAAGGCCGGCGGCACATTTACGATGAGCGGTGCGTCCACCCTGACCGGCGGCACGGTGAGTATCAGCACCACGACTGCTGAAATCGCGTCCGGCAGCACGCTGACCTTGGGCCCCGTCACCTTCAATTACGCGAATGCCAGTGCCAACAACGATGCCCTCAATCTGGGAGGAAACAACCGCTTCCTTGCGAACAAATCCATAGAGAAACCAAGTCTGACTGGGAACGGTCAGCGTGGCGACCGACAGTCGTTCCAACGCAATCGTTGCCGCCACATGCCGGTCCAGCAACTCCCCTTCGATCACCAAGGGAGGATTCACCGGTGGAAGGGGATGGGGGATAAACGCCCGAACAGTCTCGCCGCCCGCCGTCTGCTGGCGATACGTACCTGTGCAACGCGGCATGCTGCCAAAGCCCCCAAGACCCAGAAAGGCGTTAGTAAAGAAGTCTTTACTAACGCCAACCCTTAGTCAAGACTTCTTTACTAACGAATCTCCCGAGATTTCCTCGGTAAAACTCGCCTTTTCCCCCGTCCGCCTTCCAACTTCCGCCTCGCGCCCCCCCCTCACTCACTCTCGGCCGCTTCCAATTCCTTCAGCAGCGGGCGGTAGCCGTATTCGTTGAGGACGGCGATCACGCCGCGGTCGCTGTTGCTGCGGGCGACGGCCGCCTGGGCGTTGAGGGCGTCGAGCATCGCGTCGACGGCGGCCTGCAACGGCGTCGCCTGCTCGGCCTGGTCTCCCCCCCGCTTGGCGATCCCCGCCTTCTTCAGCGCGGTGATCGAGTTGAAATAGTTGAACGCGAAGTCGAGCCGTCGGGCCATATACAGGGTGAACGCCCGACCTTCCAGTTTTGACCGCTGATTCGCCCGGTAGGCCTCGTTCATCGCATTGAGATACTCGGTCGACGCCGCCCCCCACCACTCGGGCACGGCATCTCCCGACTGATAGTGCTTCAGCACCACCCCGGGAATGGGAAATGTGAATCCGATGTCGTTCTGCTCGACCAGGGCGGTCGCCGCCTCGATGTGATCGATCATCTTCTGCACCGGATCCACCGCTCCGGCACCGCAAATGGGCGTGACCAGGTCGGCCAGGGCCTGACGCGGGGTCACGGCGGGTTCAAAGCTCGACCGACTGAGGAAGTACGCACTCAGCTCGAGGTCCCCGGGCATCCAGTACCGCGTCGAGAACCCTTCGAACCCCTGTTGACGCAGGTCTCCCGTCAGTTCCCCCAGAGCGCCCACCGACGACTGCGGCAAGACCCCCACGTTGTCGTCGGCCAGCGTCAGGATCAGGCTGCTGGGAACCGCTTTGGCCGGAATCTGCTGCAGCAGGTACCGACTCGCCACCGTGCGCCGGGCGGTGTAGTCGACGAAATTCAGCGACCGTGCCCCCTTCGGCAAGACCTTGTCGAGCACTGGGAACAACGCGGGGTCGACGTCGATCAACACCACCTCGGCCCGCTTCCCCTGGGGCAGCTGCAGTGTGCTCTCGTCGGCCAGCAGGGTCTGCAGAAAATCGAGGTCGGTCAGATTCCCCTGCAGGGCGGCCATTCCCCGTTCGCCCGAAGCCAGCGTTTTCCGGTCGCGGGCGGCGGCCAGCAAGCCGTCGAGCGTCAGAGTGGCGGGAAGTTTCGAACGTTCGGCCAAGCGGCGGAACGCCTCGGCATGGTGCGTCGCCCAGCCAGGAAACTCGGGCAGGGTCAGGTACAGGGCATCCAACTTGGGATAGGTGTCGAGCCAACCGCGAATCTGCGCTTTCGCCAGACCGTGCAGCGTGGCATCTCCGGGCTGTTGCTGCGGGCCCGGGCCAATCGTCAACGTTTCGAGCTGATGGACCGACTGGGCACCCGGCAGGGCGGTGGCGAATTCTTTGGGAAACTCCAGCGGAGAGAGCGCCAGTCCGACTGTCATCCCCAGGCTGTGGGCCGTATCGATGATGCCGGTGATCAGGCTCTTCCCCGCTGCGAACCGCTCTTCGTAAGTCGTTTTTCCGACAAAATCGGGATTCTCAAAGAACCGCGCCCCTTTGAAGGCACCGCGACCTGCCGTGTCGCCATCGACCCGGTATTGGTATCCAAACCACAACAGCGAGGTCTGCTTGGCGACGCCGCCGAATTCGAAATGGACGAACGGCTGCCAGGCATAGGTCGAGATCAACAGCCGGTTGTACTTGAGTTTGGCCAACTGCCGGATGAACTTTTGCTGCTCGGCCAGGCCCCACGATTCAGGACCGATCGGGAAATCATTGACCGTCCGCCAGGTCCGCAGCTTCAGAGACGGCTCCCAGGTCTGGTGGAACCCGTCCACGTGGAAGGCCGCCGGTTCATCGGGCAGCACATCTCCCTGCAACAGGTAACGGGCTCCGAACTGGTGCCCCAGTTCATAGACGCCCCACAAGGTCGCGACCGGGCTGCCTCCACCCACCACCAGTACGGGGGTCGCGCCCAGCTTGACGCTGCGCAGCATGTGCCCCTGGTCAGACAATGTGGGCCAGTCTTTCCCCAGGGGTTTCAAGACCGGGTTGGTGGCCGGGCTTCCAAGGGCGATCACCGCGGAGTCATTTGCAGGCAGGGCGCCAGCCGTGGTGACCTCGGCGTCGTACATCCGGCGCAGCAGATCGGCCAGTTCACTCGCCGCGGTCTGTTCGAGGGCCGGGGCCTGCGGCGACACCACCAGCGTCACCTTCGGTCCCGCCGCCGCAGTCGTCGTCACCAGGCAGGCCGTCACCAGGCAGGCCGTCAGCAGCAGTCCCCACGTACCCCGCATTGTTCGCGCACCCCAGACACAAATGCCACGCATGCTGTCGACTCTCCGGAATGGCCCCAAGGGGGGAAAACTGCGAATGAAGTGCCAGGGAAGCGTGTTGTCCGCACGTCGGCTCCAGCCGCCCCAGTGCTGATTCCGTTTCAACGAATCAGGCCGAGCCGAGGGGCCAGTGTGGGCCCGATTATTGCTCCGAGATGCAGAACAGCTTCTCGCGGGTGCGGATGTAAAGTCGGCCGTCGGCAATGGCCGGGGTGGCGACGCAGGGCTCGCCCATGTCGTTCCGGGCCAGCACCTCGAGCTTCTCTCCCTGTGCCAGCACGGTGACGAAGCCATTCTCGCCAGTGACGTAGATCTTGCCGTCCCCGGCAATGGGCGAGCTGTAGTAGTCTCCCAAATTGCCGATCCGCGACATTTTCCAAAGGGTGTCCCCCTTGGTGATGTCGAAACTGCTGGAGATGCCTCCGCGCTTGACAATGAACAACTGCTGTCCGACGACCACCGGCGACACCATGTTCGAGGGGGAGGTGTTCTTCAGGTTCCAGAGCAGATGGGTGCTGGTGACGTCTCCGCGGCCCCCCCCACGGACCGCCTGGATGGTGGTTCCGCCCCCCACCATGTTCTCGGGAGACTGAAAGGCGGTGTCGAGTTCGGCATCTTTCAGAATGCCATCGCCGTCTTTGTCCGACACTACGAACCGCTTGTGGAACTCTTTCGGGACTTCATCCTTGGAGAGTTGGCCATCCTGGTTGGTGTCGAGCCATTCGAGCAGGGCGAACTTGAGGGTCCGCTTTTCATCGCCGTAGCTTTGGCACGAGAGGTAGATGATGCCATCGCGAACCACGGGCGAGGTCATCATCGTCCGCAGCAGGGTATTGCAGGTCCAGCGCTCGGTCCCGTCGGCCGGGTTGTATCCCTTCAGCTTGCCCGAGCCCGAGACGACGATGTCGGTCTGGCCGTTGGCTTCGCAGATCACCGGCACGGCATACCCCGCGAGCATGTCGGGACGTTCCGTCTTCCAGGCGAGTTTCCCGGTCTTCGCATCGAAAGCGTAGAGGGTGGGGGCGAGATCGTCGTCCTGGCAGAAGATCACCTTGCCATCGTGGACGATGGGAGACGACGCGGCACCCCAATCCATCAGATACGCCGGCGGCTGCACCGTGGCGGTCCAGAGATGATCCCCCGACCGGGCATCGAGCGCCAGCAGACCCAGCGTGCTGAAGTAGACAAACACCCGATCGCCGTCGGTGGCGGGGGTTGAACTGGCGTGACTGTTGGGAGGGGTGATGCGGGGCAGTTTGCCCACATCGAACTCCCGCCGCCAGAGGGGGGCGCCCTCCGCGGCGTCGAAGGCCATGACCGCGAGCGTCCGCAGTTCGTCGGCCATGCCCGTGGCGACGACCCGCCCCCGGGAAACGATGGGGCACGAGACCCCGTCCCCCAACTGCGCCTGCCAGCGCATCTTGTGTTCGAAGCTGAATTCCACCGGCAGCCGGGCGTTGGACGTCGAGACGCCACTGGCGTTGGGTCCGCGAAACTGCGGCCAGTCTTCCCCCCGGGCTCCAGGGAGCCCGGCCAATCCCCCGGTGAGAATCAGGGTCAGGCCCGCCACACAGGCCGTCACCCGGCAATACAAACCGCGTCCGCTCATGGGGGTACTCCAATCGAAGGGCGTTGATCTGAGGCGGATGGTATCGACTGGACCCGCTTGACACAAATTGCGGGGGAGGGACTAAACTGAAGCCAGCGAATCGCACGGAACTGGTTCGACTGAACGACTGTTTCGGTTGTGAGTTCGAGTTGTCTGTTTTGGCACGTCCGCTGGAAGGGACCGGCGCGGTTTCCCAAGGTTCAACCGCTTCTCGGGAAGTCGCCCCCCTCGCAGGACGATAAACAGACTCAGGCATCAGATCGTTCTGGTGTTGCCTGGCAGGGATGCCTGCGGTGGATCCCGTTCACCTTCCCCGGAGAAGGTGGCGGTGATGCCGACCGTGCAGGTTGTGTCGAATTCCCCAAGATTACGTGCTGCCCGATTCGAGTGGGTGCGATGGTGGTGCAGTCAGCCAGATTTTCAGCCAAGTCAACCGGTCGTCACCCGACGCGGGTGGTCGTCACCGGCGTGGGGGTGGTCTCGGCCGCAGGGGTCGGACGGCAGGCGCTCTGGAGCAACCTCATGGCCGGGCGGTCGGGGATTGGGCGGCTCAAGTCGATTCCCACCAGTACGCTCCCCTGCAAGCTGGCGGCTGAGATTGAAGGCTTCGAGGCGGCCCACTTCCTGCGGAACCGCAAGCTGCAGAAGGTGATGTCGCGCGACATCGAGTTGGGGGTGGGGGCGGCGGCGCTGGCGACCGACGACGCCCGGCTGCGGGGGGGCGAG
>JBKCTR010000183.1:0-8122 GCA_046318755.1 Planctomycetaceae bacterium | reverse complement strand
CTGCAATGGCTTTGCCCGATTGGCGGTCTGGAAGGTGGCGCGAATCTGCCGTAAATCGAACGGTCCCAGCCGCATCCGGGTTTGCCGCGGCCCGTGGAGAGGTCCGAACCGGAGTCGGGGAATTGCCAGGCAAGCCAAGATTCTTTCCAGACAGCTTGGTACACTAATGTGGACTGCACGGGTTTCAACCCGCCCCCAAGGTGGCCGTCGAACACTCTCAGTCCGTGGACCCTGCCCGATGCCCGCCGCCCCTCCCCCCTCGACCAATGTCAGTCTGGTCTTCCGACTCACCCGCACCCCGGGTGACGCGACCACCTGGGAACAATTCGTCTTTCTGTATGGTCCGGCACTGATGGAATGGTGTCGCCAGCATCGGGTCCAGGAAGCCGATGTTCAGGACATCAGCCAGGAGGTGCTGCTGCGGATCTCGCGGCAGATCCAGCGGCTGCAATACGATCCGGCGCTCAGTTTTCGGGGCTGGTTGCGAGCCGTGGTGCATGGGGCGTGGTGCGACTGGGTCGAACAGCAGCAGTCACCGAAGCATCGCCTGCACGGGGTGAACAACGTTTCCGAGGCCCTGAACGAGATCGCCGCCCGGGATGATCTGGTGGCCCGACTCGAGGCGCAATACGATCGCGAACTGTACGAAATCGCCGCCCGGCAGGTGCGCAGGATGGTCTCCCCCGAAACTTGGCAGGCGTTTGAATGGCAGGCGGTTGAGAATTTCTCCACCGACGATGTCGCGGAGCGATTGGGGATCAAGGCCGCCTCGGCCATCACCTTCCGGCACCGGGTCACCAAGCTGCTGCGCGAGCGAATCGCTCACCTTGAGGAACGCCAGTGATTCCCCCCCGGGAAAAATCACCCCCTCCACCGACTGCCGCCGCATGTCCCCTTCCCAATCGGTGGCAGCAGCTTTTCGCGGGAACTTTGGCCACGCCCGAGCAGACCGAACTGGAGAACCACTTCGATCTTTGCGCCGACTGCCGGCAACTGGTCCAGTCACTGACCGACGCGGACCCCATCCCGGGGCTGCCGCAATCGGCTGGTGAACCTCTGGTTCACCGGGCTGCGGCACAAATGCTCCCCTTTGCTCGGCACCATTCTCCCTTTGCCACGTCAGGGAAGCGGCCACCTGCGGCACTCGTGATTCCCGAGTTACCGCAGTTTCGCGATCTGGTGGAAGTGGGGCGCGGCGGCAACGGGGTGGTCTACCGGGGGGTGCAAACCTCCCTGAACAGGACCGTCGCCGTGAAAATCCTGTCGTCCCAGGCCCTGCCGCCGGACCGCCAGCGAATCGAGGTCGAAGCCCTGGCGCTCGCCCGGCTGAAACACCCGCATATCGTCACAATTCACGAGTCGGGAGTGGTCGCGCAGTCGAATTATCTGGTGATGGAGTGTATCGAGGGGGGGACCCTGCAGGACCGCATTGAACAGGGTCAACTCGATGTGCGGGACATGGCCCATTGGATGCGGCAACTCGCCCAGGCGCTCGCGGCGGTTCACTCACTCGGCATCATCCACCGCGATCTGAAGCCGGCGAATGTCTTGCTGGAAACCTCCACCGAGGAACACCGCCCGATCGCCAAACTGACCGATTTTGGATTCGCACGAAGCCCCGACCGGGAAGCGCGCCTCAGCATCTCCGGTTCGATTGTGGGAACTCCCGCCTACATGGCCCCCGAACAGACAGGGCTGATCCCGGCACTGGGTGTTCCAGGTCCCGCCTGCGATCTGTACGGGCTGGGGGCGGTGGCCTTTGCCGGTCTCACCGGCCGACCTCCCCACGAAGGGGCCTCGACACTCGACACCATGGTCCGTGTCGCCTGGGAAGAACCCCCCTGGATTCCCAGCCTCCGTCCCGATGTGCCGACCGATCTGGCCTCTATCATCGCCAAGTGCCTGCGGACCAATCCGGCCGCGCGCTACCACAGCGCCGGGGAACTGTCGACCGACCTCGAACGATTCCTCACGGGATGCCCCGTCTCGGCCTGTCCCGCAAGCCTTGGGGAAAAGGCCTGGAAATGGATGCGTCGGAACCCCTCCATGGCCACCAGCCTGGGTTTCCTGTCGCTGCTGATCCTCTTCGGTGTGGGTGGAATCTGGTATCACCTGCGGGTCCAGCAGCAGGCGATACAGACATTGTCTTGGCAAAAAGAGCAAGTTGATTTGGCCATTCAACAGGCCGAGGCTTCATTGACGGCGGAACAGCAGTCCCGTCTGGAAACACTCGATGTCTTGCAGTTGGCGACCCAGTCGACCGTGATGCTGATCAACACGTTGCCCGAGGTGCACGACGCGCATTGGCAACTGATCGAGCCCGTTCGCCAGCGACTGCGGGACCAGGTCCAACAGCTTCAACCCACCGATCCGAAAACCAGCGAAGTGGTGGTGCGCTGGCTGACCGCTCTCAGCGCACAGGCCCTGGACCGGTTTGGTCGGTCGGCGGAGGCCATGGAGGATCTGGAGGTCGCGATTGCAGCCGCCCAAAGGTTTCCCGACACGGCGGAATTCCGCAATCTGGAAGCACAGGCCCTGATTATGCGCTGGGATTTCAGCCGGCGTCTGAATCGGCCCGCCGAAGAGTCCCAGACTCTCGCACGCATCTTCCAACTCTGCGATCGCCAGCAATCACATCCGGAGCGGGCGATTGGAATCCAGAAAGTCCTCCACCTCGCCACCACGCTCTGGCAGCGCAACTTTCCCCGTCAGGCATTGACTCTGGTCTCGGCCTCCCTGCCCCCCCAACGGCAACACCTCGCGCGCCACCCCGAAGACCAAATCGGCTGGGGAAATTTCCTGACGCTGCTCGTCCTGCAAGCGAGGATCCAATTCCAACTGGGTGAATTGGCGGCGCTCGCCGAGACCGTGCGTGTGTGGGACGAGATTTCGCCGACTTGGCTGGAACGGTCAGACAGATCGGCGGAGATCATCCGCAACGCCCAACTCGAGTTGCTGACACTGCGCATCATTCTCGCCGACCATGCTGGCCAGACGGAACAGATTGCCCGATGGATGGAGGAGGCTCGGGAATTGCTGGCGGGCGATCAACAGGCAACAGCGGACAACCAGTTGCCACTCCTGCGGAGATTGCGATTTCTGACCATGCTCGACAAAGCGAATCTTTCCGCAATCGACCAACCGACATTGAAGCAGCAGATCTCGGAAGCCATCGAGCAGGTCCGGAACCTGTTCCAGGCAGCCACGCCGATCGAACCGTGGCAGAGTCTGGCAGGCGACCTTCCCGATCTGATTCCGACCCCACAGCCCAAAATGGTACTCCCCTCCTGGAAACTCCAACCCGCCACCGAGACGACTGCCGCTGGGAGTCTGAACACGGAAAAAAAAGAGGGAGAGTGAGCATTGGGCTGGGCTCACTCTCCCTGACACTTTTGATCCAACTTCCCCGAAGCGAGATTTTGGGCAGTCTCCCCCTGGAAACCCGGATCAACTCTCCACACATGGCTCGGAAGGCTTGTCGACAGATCACCTTCCTTGCGACTCACTGACGTACAGAAGCTTGGGCAAACCTCTGCACTCCCCCCACCTACCGATTGGGGTCGCCGGGCAAAAAGATGGACAGGCAATTCGGCCCGTTCGAATAGATTCCTGTTTTCGGGAAAAGAAAACCGGTTTCAGGATTGGTGAAAGGTCGCACCCGATCCCGTCGCGATTGGCGGGGAACTCCTCGATCGCTCGCCTCGATGCCCGGATCCCGGGGAATCGGACGGATGCGTCGGGAACCCTCGCGGCCGGGAAACGCTCTCGCCCGCTATAATCTGGCACGACCTCTTGATTGCCGTCCTCCCATTCCGTTCACCCCCGGCCCCCACCGTGATCCCCTGCCTCAGTCAGGTCTGTTCCCTCGGCTCCTCGTTCGAAGATGACCTCGATGGGTATGCCGACGGGGCCTGTCCGGCCCTCGAATTGTGGCTGACGAAACTTGAAGACTATCTCGGCAGCCACTCCCCCGCCGAAGTCCTCTCGCGCGCGGTCGACCGCGGGCTCACGCTCGCCTGTGCGACCTCTCAGGGAGGACTGTTGCTCAGTCAGGGAGTCGCCCGGCAGGAAGCCTGGAGCCAGTTCCAGCGAAGGCTCGACCTGCTCGCCCAGTTGGCCGTCCCGGTGCTGGTGGTCACCCCCGACTTTCTCGGACCCTTCACCCAGACCGATCTCGAGCGGGCCTTGATGTCACTCCGGCAGGCTGGCGAACTGGCCGCCCAGCATCGGGTCCGACTGGCCCTCGAGTTTCAATCGCGGGGAACCTTTTTGACCAATCTGGAAACGGCCGCGGGGTTCCTTCAATCGGTCAATCACCCCGCCGTGGGACTGTGCCTCGACAGCTTTCACTTCGCCACCGGCCCCAGCAAGACCGAAGACCTCGCCTGGGTCAACACCGGCAATCTCTTCCACGTGCAGCTCTCGGATGTCGCTGATCGCCCCCGCGAACTCGCGACCGATGCCGACCGCATCCTTCCCGGCGAAGGAGACTTTCCCCTCCCCCCCCTCATCGACCATCTGCGGAAGATCGGCTACACCGGCTGCGTCTCGCTGGAACTGCTGAATCCGCAGTTCTGGCAAATTCCCCCGCAAAGCCTGGGGGAAATCGGGATGACGTCGCTGCGCATCGCCCTCGGTCAGGCCTCAGGGGGAACGGCCACCCGCTGAGATCGCCGCGGCGATCCCCACTGCGCGTCCCGTCATGGACAGACCCAGCGGGGACGGGCGATACTGCCGACCGCCGGCCCCACAATGTGGGTCCGCGCACCAAACTGCCCGCCGATCCTTCCCCCTCCGCTCGGTGCCTGCATGAACTGGCTCAAACACGGCCTGGCCTGGTTGCTCTGCTGCGGTGCGCTGCCGGGTGCCGCGGTACTCGCCGCCGAGGTCCCCCCGATCGTCGTCGTGGCCCCCCGCCAACTTCCGGCCGCTCCGATCGCCCCCCAACGGACGACGCTGGGGCTGCCGAACGACTACAAGCCGTGGATCGCCCGACTCAAAACGGGCGAACTGCTGATTGTCGCCTTTTCCTTCGGCGGTGTTCCCAGCAACGAACTCCCCCCGGGCACCCCCTATCTGGAACGGGCGGTCTTCTGGCGCTCGAACGATGGAGGGCAAACGTGGGGCCCCCGCGAAGAGCGGCTCGACATCCACGGACGAGAGTTCTCGCTGAATGTTCTGACCGATGGCACCCTGCTGATGCCCTGTCACTTTCTCGCGAACGACGCCGCGAATACGGCGGGATACACGCACTCCAAGCTCTTCCGGTCGACCGACCAGGGTCGGACGTGGACTGAAACCCGCATTGGCCCAGAGGGCTTCCCCGACAAGGCCCAGACTTCGACCGATTGGACGGCGGTGGAGATCCCCGATCCCGACCGGCCCGGGCAGACCCTGGTGCAGTTTGGGGTGGCGATGCAGGAAGGGCGCGAACAGGCCCCCCGGCACGTGTTCCTGTGGCGCTCCCGCGACAGTGGAGCCACGTGGGACAAAACCCTCAATCCCGACACCAACGGCTGGATCGATGTGGACGGATTCTTCTCGCAGTCGACCACCTACCGGGGCGCGAATGGAACACTCTGGCATCCCGTTCGAGTCGACGCGACCGGCCCCCACTGGAAACTGCCGGCGGTGGCTGGAGTCGAGAGTCGCTCGGGAGACCAGGACGACCGCACCATGTTGTGGAAGTCGACGGACAACGGCCTCACCTGGCGGAAACACACCGACGGAGGCCGGTTTGGTGCGTACGGTGAAATGTACCCGCGGTTCCTGCGATTGAAGGATGGCCGGCTGCTGCTGACCTTCACCGTGCGCAGCAACTCGCGGGACGGTCATCCCCTCGGGCTGCGGGCAATCGTCAGCCCCGATGACGGCGAAACGTGGGATTTCGAGCACGACCGGCTGGTGCTGGTCCACCAGAACGAGGGGGCCAGCGGCGGAGGCTTCGGCAATACCATCCAGCTTCCCGATGAGACCCTGGTCTCGGTTCACAGTTACCGCGGCCCCGACAAAAAAACGCACGTCGAGGCGATCCGCTGGAAGTTGCCCGCGGCCGTCCGCTGAACGGGTGGCCGAATTGCCGGTCAGTTATCGGGGCTCGGTCGCGTGCAACAGCCCGCGGATGTAGCCGTAGGCGAACAGCCGCCCCTTCATCGTGTACCCCGGTTCGCCATCATCCTCCCCCACCAACTGCGGCACATGGTCGGGGCGCAGGCAGCCGGTGAAGCCCACCTCGCGGTAGGCGCGAATCGCCGCCGCCATGTCGGTGGGGCCGTTGTCGTGAAACGTCTCGATGAAATCATCAGCCGTCCCCCGCACATCGCGGAAGTGAACGTACCGGATGTGGGGCCCCAGACGGCGAATCGCGGCCGGAATGTCGACCCCCATCTCGGCAAAGGTCCCCTGGCAAAAACAGATCTTGTTGGCCGGGCTGGGGACCAGCGCCATCAGCTTCTCGAAGTTTTCGACGCTGTTCATGATGCGGGCCTTGCCGAGGAATTCCGGCAACGGTGGATCGTCGGGGTGCATGGCCAGGGTCACGCCGCATCGTTCGGCCACCGGAATCACGTCATTCAGGAACCGCTCGAGGTGACTCCACAGCGCGGCAGCCGCGATCGGCGCGCCCGTGACCGACGCCGCCGTCTGCGAAAGTGACCGGGCCCGCTCGACATCTTTCAGGCGAAACGCGGTGGTTTTGGCTCCTCCCCGCTCCGGAGCATCCAATTGGGTCCGCACCCAGTCGGTCCCCGCCATGAAGTTGTAACACAGCAGGGGAATCTCCAACTCGGCCATATCGTGCAGCAGATTTTTGACCGCCTTCAGTTCCGTGCAATCATCGGCGCCGATCTTGATGTTTTCGATCGGCAAATATCCCTCCACGACCGACAATTTCAAGCCGAACGACTCAATCAGCCGCTGCGTCTCGAGCAACTGCTCCATCCCCCCCACGGGGTAGCGCGAAACGATGTCGGTCACCCCGCACTGGGCGGCCAACTGCAGATTTTCAGCGGAGAGAGGGGTGAGAAGACTGGCCAGTTGCATGGTGGAGAAGAGGTGGGAGAGGGGAGGTAACGGGCGCGTCGGCCCCAAGGACAACGTCGAACGGCTGGGGGAGATGCGAGTCTAGCCGCCGCGCCATGACCCCGGCTCGTTTTCCAAGCCTCAGGCAATGCGCAACAGCCTGCAGGTTTCCTCATACCACGATTCGAGATCCAGGGAAACCGCCTGACTCTCGTTCAACCAGATCGGCAAGGTGGGCAACGCCTGGCCCACCCGCAAGGGGTAATACCAACTGTCCAGCAACCTCTGGGTGGGAGTGGCACGCAGTCGCATGGTCACCGCCGACATGGGTGACGGCTCGGGTCCCAAATCGGGATCGGTACTTTCGAGCCAATCCATCACCTGCTCGTAGAGATTGAACTCGAAGGTTCCGACCACATCCACAATGGAGACACAAATTCCCCGCTTCAACAGGGGGGCGATTTTGGCCACAAAACTGGAACGGGTCTCCAGGCGATCTTTGTTGGAAGGACTGACCAATTCGATGGCGGCCACCAGTCGGCGATCGCGGCGACTGTCGTACACGCGAACTTCGTAATGATCCTGGAGCGGCAACCGTGGTTCCACAGTTCGTGTGGCGCGAGGGGGAGCATAGGACGCAACGGCGATCGGCGGCCCCGACAATGAACTCTCGTTCGCCTTCGGGGACGGAAGACGTGTGTCGGCTACCAAATCGATCTCACACAAAGTGCTCAATCGCACACCAGGCGCTGCGAAGTAGGGCTCAGGCAACACATTGGAGAGTTGCCGGACAATCATCGCCGGCCACATGCCATGCAGTTCATCCCAGGAATGGACGTCGTCGAGGGGCGATCGGAAGTGATCTCGCAAGGGCATTCGGCATTCCTCCGGGGTCATCATACCCTCTGACCCCGGTCAAGACAGGCCCCACGCGGTCGACTCAATTCGGCCGGGGAATTCCCTGGCGGTCGTCCGCCGCCAATCCCGCCACCCGTCGGCGGGCCCCCGCCCCATCTCCCCCCCCCGCCAAAAACTCGCTAGAATCTTGGCTTGGAACCTGTTCACCCCTGCGCTTCCCCCCGGATGGCGGAAAGCCTCACCC
>JBKCTR010000182.1:0-3571 GCA_046318755.1 Planctomycetaceae bacterium | reverse complement strand
ATCTGTCCCCAAAAGGGTCGTTTCGAGATCGGAGAATTCGAGCTGGCCCATCGCCTTCCGGTCGGGATAGGTCTTGAGATACCGGGCCCGCGTCGCCCCGAAACCCCGCCGCACTTCTCCTCCCGAGCTGAAGGTCAGCTTCTCGGAATTCCAGTAGGGGACCAGAAACTCTTCGATGTTTCCCCGGTTCCAGGCGTCGCGCTGGGCCTCCAGCAGAGTGACCAATTCACGCTGCACAGTCCCCGGCTTGTCTTGTGCCGCGACCCGCTCCGTCCGCCCCCCGTGGTGCCACAGGGCCACCAGCCCGATGACAACTCCCAGCACAGTCCAGGGACGTCGCCAACAGCAATTAGTCCTCATCGAATCCAACTCTCGCGGACAGGGGACGGTAATCAAGGACGGAGACAAAGCCGAATCGCAGCCCCAGACATCCAGCGGCTACTTCAGCGGCTCTCCCTCAATGGGCTCGCCATTGGTGGTCAGCACCTGGATTTCATGGGCGCGATGCGGGCCGGTGTATTTCCAGACAATCTGCTTTTGGCGATTCACCTCAAACACCTTGATCGGCCCCTGGCTGCCGTAGCTGGCAATCACCGTGTTGCCATTCGGCAACCGTTGGCCGCCGCACGGGTCGGCAAACGGCTTGAGGTCGGGAAAGTCCTCATTCCCCACCTTCCACACCACGTGGCCCTGCGGGTCGAACTCGACCGTCTTGTTACCATGGGTCAGGTTCACCAGCGTGTGACCGTTCTTCAGCCGAATGGCCGTGAATGGCCAGTTCTCGGCGGGCCGCCCTCCCAACTCGGGCAGATCGGTCGCAAATTCCTGCACGACCTTCCCCTGCGGCGTGTATTCCTTCACCTTGAACGCCAGCAGGTGGGGGGCCAGGTAATTGCCATTGGGCAGCCGTCGCGCCATGCGGGTCTGCATGTGGGCGTTGTCGGTCTCGGGCAGCAGGGGGCACTCCACCACAATCTCTCCGGCGGGGTTCACCTCCAACAGGCGCGGGCGCTTCCCCAACTCGGTGATCAGTGTGTTGCCGTTGGCCAGCCGTTGCACTGTTCCCAACTCGGCATTCTCGGCCGACTTGCGGTAGCGGAAGACCACCTCCTTCTCCCGCGTCAATTCCCGCACCTCATCGCTCCAGGCAATCAGCACATTCCCGCTCGGCAGGACATACCCATCGCGCGCCGCCGGTTGACCCGCATTCCACAGTTCCTCTCCCTCTTCGCCGATGATTCCGGTAAACGTCGGCCCGGCGATGAAGAACGAGTGCTTGACCGCCGTCTCGGAGATGGTCCCGCCCTGGCGGGTCAGTTCCTCACGAAACGCCTTCTCTTTGAACGTGACGTAGTCTGAATAGCCCTGCGGATCGATGAAGGGATTGGCATCGCTGGTCTTCAGCAGGGCGTGTTTGGCCGGCAGCTTGTAGTAGTCGCCATGTGCCCCCAGGAAAATATCGCAGGGCAGGCTGTGCAGCCGCCGGAATGTCGCGGCATAGTTGGCGGCGATGGCCGGGTAAGCCGTGTTTCCCACCAGTTGGTAACCGGGGTTCACATTGGGGCTGCCAATCACCACCACATCCAGCGGGCGTCCCTTGTCGGTGGTCCGCCAGGTCCAGGTGGTGCAGCCGGGGGTATGTCCCGCAGTGCGATGGGCGGTCAGCGTCACTCCCCCCAGGGTCACCTTCTCGCGATCTTTCAGAACCCGGTCGACAGGGCAGGGGAGCCAGCGCTGGTCGGTGTAGAGGGATTGCCCTTCACCCCCCTTGCGGATGACCTCTTCGTCCCCCTGCATCACCAGCACCTGCGCCCCCGTCAATTCCCGCAGCCGGGCATGCCCCGCCACATGGTCCGAATGGGCGTGGCTGGCGAGGATGTATTTGACATCGGTCGGCTTGAAGCCGAGGGTTTGCACGGCATCCCGGATCAACGGCACGGTCTCTTCATACCCGCTGTTGATGAGGATGTGACCCTCGGGGGTGGTGACCAGGTAGGTCGCCAGATCCTGCGAGCCGACGTAGTAGGTGTTGTCGGCAATCTTGTGGGGAGGAAACGGACCATCGGCCCGACTGGTGCCGGCGGCGAGGACGAGTGACACGCTGACCAGGCTGGCCAGCAGATTGCGGAATGGCATGGAGAAACTCGTCTGGAGGGGGGACTGAAAACCGCGGCCGAATCTCGTTGCACGGGCCGGAGTCCCAGCCCACCTGGCGGCTTCAACGAGACACCAGCCCCATCTCCTCTTCCGCCACACAGGCTGAAGAGGAGACGGGACAATCCGCATTGCGCCGCACTTCGATTCGCATCCGCCGGGGTGAATGGGCCCGGTAGGGCCGCACCTGGGCCTCGCTACTGCTTCAACAGGCTCTCGACAAACTGGCTGACGTCGGCGTAGGTGAAGCCTTCTTCGTCGGTGGTCGCGTTGTCGTTGTTGAAGCACTTCGCCAGCTTGCCATCTTTGCCATAGACGAAGACGGCGGGAATCGAGGCGATCTTCAGTTTGTCAAACACGACCTCGGCCTCATCGCTGGCCATCAGGTTCTCGAAAGTCGCCTGTTCCTTGTCGAGGAACTTCATGACCCGTTCGCGATAGAACTCGGGGGGTTTGTTTTTGATCCCCGCGTAGTCGCACGACAGCGACATGCAGACCACCTGCTTGCCGCCGTACTTGGCGTTCATCTTCACCAGGTTGGGGAATTCCTTCATGCAGGGGGGGCACGAGGTGGACCAGGCGTCGACAACCACGATCTTCCCCTTATGAGCGGCGATCTTGGCCACGACGGTGTCCCAGTCGACTATCTGCAGGGTGACCTTCGCCTTGTCGTCGGCGTGGGTGGATTCCATTCCCAGCCATCCAGCCAATCCCGCCAGCAGCAGACTTCCGGCGAGCAGGCCCATTCGAGATCCGTTCTCTGAACGCATGGTGCGTAGTCCTCAGGAGAAACTCAAGACACTCCAGAGCCGCTGCTCCGGACTGCTGCACCATACCCCGCCCAACCCCTGAGACTCAAGCGGGGGGAACGGCAGAGACTCCCGCGGCACGACCGCCACCGGCACCGGCCGCGACACCCAGACGACGGCGCTCCCATGAACCGGCCCAGCCCCCATCTCCGCTGGGCATCCCTCCGAGCACACCATCCGCCAGGGCCCAGATCCAGGACGGCGGGGGGGCGGACCTCTGTGTCCGCTCCCATGGGCATTCATCCGAAAACCCCCGCCCCGATGGGCAGAGAACAAACCATCGACCGGCCCAGCCCCCGTCTCCGCTGGGTATCCCTCTGAGCACATCGTCCGACCGGGCCCAGACACAGGACGGCGGGGGGGCGGACCTCCGTGTCCGCTCCCACGGGCATACATCCGAAAACCCCAGCCCCGATGGGCAGAGAACAACCCATCGACCGGCCCCCCACCAACCCCCGGCCGACCGGCCCGATCCGGCCCAAAGGGCCAGCCGTTCTCCCAGCCCGGCCCAGCGGGCCGGGAAAGAGCCCAGCGACATGTCCCGGCCCAACGGGCCAACAATTCCTCTGATGGACCGCGCGGTTCGAAGAACGGTTGGCCCGTTGGGC
>JBKCTR010000181.1:0-3397 GCA_046318755.1 Planctomycetaceae bacterium | reverse complement strand
GTCCTAAGACGTGGGCGGGAAGCCTGTCTCGGGGGGGGGGTCCCGCCGCGAGGGATCGGGCGCGGCGACATTCGGTTCGCGGCGATCTGGTTCGCGGCGATCTGGCACGCGGGGATCTGGCAAGGGGGAATTCGCGGTTCGCTCGCGCTGGGAAGCGGCCGGCGGCAGACCCGGAGACGTTGCGGGGGGCTCGCGGTCCGTCCACTGTGGCCGCGGTGCGTGGGAGGCCGGCCCCGGCGACCGCGGTGGCGCTGGATCTGTCACCAGCGAAGGCCTCGGCCCCAATGAACTCGCTGCAGATGAACTCGCTGCAGCTGAACTCGGTCCCGTTGGAGCCGCTCCCGATGAACCCGCTCCCGATGGACCCGGCACAGTCGCACCCGGCACCAGTGGACTCTGCCCAAGGGGACCCGGCACAGACGGGCTCACCCGCGAGGGACCCGGCTTCGATGGATTGGGCCCCGACGGACTCACACCGGGGGCAGTGATGTGGCGGGGTTCCCCACGCGGTCGCTCGGAAACCGGGCGGCCCGGCGGGGGGGGAGGGGGGCGATCTGCGGTGCGGGCGGCTCTTGGCACCGGTGTGTGTTGAAACGTTCGTTCTGCAGCGGGTTTCCCCGGTCGGGACGCACTGCCGCTCGGCGATCGTGCGGGCCCTTGGTCGGTCGGGTGAGCCGGGGGGTGGGCAGGGGGCCGATCGAGGCCCGCAGTCGGGGGGGTTGAGTGGCTCGTCAGGAATTGATCGACAATCCCCCGGGCGGACAGGTCCGCCGGAAGCTGGATGCCGCGCTGGGCCAGTTCGTCCACCAGGTTCCGTTGCAGATCCAGCCGTTGGTGGGATGTGCCGATCCAGCCGGGCGGGGTCCCCAGCAAGTGCCCAGCCGTGGCGGACTCGAGGTTTTCGTGCCCCGCGACAACCCGCTCGGTATCGGTGGGCCGGCGGAGGTTGATGTGGGGAGACAGCCCGGCTGTGCGCTGGTCGTGCGGGCTCGCCTCGGCCGGGGGGGTTGAGTCTCCCGGAAAGCTGCCGCGAAGATTGGTGGTGTAGCGGGGCAGGGGGTCGGGCGGGGCGTGCTCGGCCGCGCATAGGTCCGCGATGGCGGTGGTCAGGTTGGGGTCATACTCGGTCGAATCGGCCGCGCCGGGGGGGCAGTTGATCTTCAGCGCGGGGGGATTCGGATCGGTCCGGCGTTGGGCGATTGTCGCGGGGGTGCCGATGATCTGGATCAACTCGTCGGTGCCGTACGGTTCGTAATCGATGTCGAACTCGGGACTGAGGATCGCCTGCATAAACCAGGTCTGGGGGATCTTGAGGTTGCGGGCGGCAAGCCGCAGGGTGTGGAACTCGGCCACGCCTCCCGCCCGGTCGAGATGTTCCCGCAGGAAATTGGTGGCGAGCCACATCCAGCGTTCTTCCCGGGCTCTCTTCGAGCGGGAGTACCGGGGGGCGGCCCCTGGGACCCACTCGAGTTTCCCCCGCGGGCCCCAGAACAGGCCCCACGGATCTTCGGCCCCCGGGATGTTCGGGAACTGCGAGAGCTTCAGGCATTGCAGCGAGCGGGCCTGCACCGAGGCATCGGTGGGGCGGACGGTATGCCAGATGCTGCGGGC
Organism: Planctomycetaceae bacterium; assembly: GCA_046318755.1. Lineage (GTDB taxonomy): Bacteria > Planctomycetota > Planctomycetia > Planctomycetales > Planctomycetaceae > UBA10511. The sequence goes on along the minus strand of JBKCTR010000181.1, from coordinate 1,786 downwards.
CGAGCTGATCAGCTCTTTGCTCTTGAGGAACTCGGCGGGGCCGAGGTCATTGCGGTAGGCGTTGGGATGCATCGACAGCACGATCACCACGTTGTTCTCGCGGGCGATGTGGGTCAGTTCGATGATGGTGGGGGTGAAATAGCGTTCCATGTCGGCCCGCATGTGGTGCCAGACATGGTCGATCACCACCATCTGGATGCGGGGGCGGTTTTTGAGGAAGCTGCCGAGCCATTTCTGGATCCCCTTGCGGTGGAGTTCGGCACGGCGGTCTTGGGGGTTGCAGGCCGAGGGATCGAACGTCTGCCAACTGGCGGGCATTTCAGAGGGTTTGCCGGACCAGGCTGTCAGATCGGAGGTGAACAGGCTGATGCGGCCAAGATCGCCCCCACCGAGGAGCAGGCGGGCCTGGAGGGTGTCGGTATAGGTGTCGCCCGAGTTGAACAGCAGCACCTCGCCGGGCTCGCGGCGGAAGTGCTCGGGATCGCCGGGAAAGGGGTCTCCAGTGGAGATGCGGGCCATCCAGTCGCACAGAACCGTGGTCTTGCCGGACGCCGCTTCCCCGACGACGGCGACGAGATCGCCCGGGCGAATGCGACCGTTCCAGATCCAGTTTTCGGGTGAGGGGACGGGCCGCGAGCCCAGTTCGGGGCGGGCCGGATCAATCAGCTCCCGCCGCACGACCGAGGCCAATTCGGAGCAGTTGCGGGGGTTCCAGAGGGGAGGCGAGGGAGGAACGGCGAAGGGAGACACGGTGATGAACTCCTGACACGAAATGCACGTGCGTATCTATTCAGTATACGGTTCGGAATATCAGTGGGCAAGTGGACCGATTCAGCGGGCCTCAGCATGGCCATGGAGCACAGTGAGCGGGTGGATGGGATCGGTTCTAGTAATCCGTAAGTAGTTTTATGAAAATGTCTTATGTCTATTCCTCAAGTTGACTTTTATCGGACGTGAGTCAACCTGATGGCGCGTCCAGTTCTACCGAATGATCAGGTTGCTGACAGGGACCAAACTGGCTGGTGCCGGATCTCCCAGCCGATTATCCCCCACGGCCCACAAACCCAATTCCCCCGGGAGGACGAACCTCTGTGTGAGCCGTTCCCCTGTGCGCGGATCCGCCCGAACCCGTCTCCAAGGGTCGCTCAAAGCCTGGATCAAGATCCCACCAAACGCCCCACCGGTGCCCCCCCACGGCCGACAAACCCAATTCCCCCGGGAGGGCGAACCTCCGTGTGAGTCGTTCCGATGTGCATGGATCCGCCCGAACCCGTCCCCATGGGGCGCTCAAACGCGTGGATCAAGATCCCTCCAAACGCCCCACCGGTGACCCCCAACGGCCCACAAACAGAATTCCCCCGGGAGGGCGAACCTCTGTGTGAGCCGTTCCCCTGTGCACGGATCGGCCCGAACCCGTCCCCATGGGTCGCTCAAAGCCTCGATCAAGATCCGATCTCCATCCCCACACCCAATACGGAACACGCGAATTCCCGATGCCAACGACTCACCGGCCCGGCGGCACGGTGTTCGCACACCCCACGCCCAGCGGACCGGCTCACACGGACGTTCGCCCTCCCGGGATCATTTATTACAACTGATCTCGTGGATGTCCCTCTACCCGGTTCGAAAAGCGCGCACTCACGATGCAAACGACTGACCGGCCGATTGGTCCGGTGCAGGATCGTCCGACCAAGAACTTGACGACCAGCAAGTGCCTGTCCCGGTTGACACGGCCGGATTGTTCGGGGAGCAACCGCCGCGAGAGGAAACAGATGCGGCGCGGTCG
>JBKCTR010000180.1:0-4152 GCA_046318755.1 Planctomycetaceae bacterium | reverse complement strand
CGCTGGGACAGTTCGGGGATGCGCTCGATGCTGACGACGCGGCGGCAGAGCTGCGACAGGATGGCCGCCTGATAGCCGCTGCCCGTGCCGATTTCGAGCACGTTTTCCCCCCCCTCCAACCGCAGCTCGGCGGTCATGAGGGCCACCATGTACGGCTGGCTGATGGTTTGTCCCGCCTCGATGGGAAGGGCCGAGTTGTCGTACGCCTGGTCGACCAGGTCGGCCAACACGAAGCATTCCCGGGGGACGGCTCCCATCACCCGCAGCACCCGCTCGTCGCGGATCCCCTCGCGACGCAACTGCTCGATCAGCAACGCACGTTGACTGGCGGTGGAAGAGAGACCGGGCATGCGCAGACCTCACGTCGCGGAGACAGGTTCAGGAGTCAGAGAGTGGCAGCGGCCTGCACTCGGGGAGAGGTCAGGTATCGCACTTCCAGTCGAGCAGTTGCAGTTCCACATTCTCCTGTCCCCGGAACCGATTGATCACCGGGGCAAAGCTGATCGACAGGGGCCCGGGGGCCGCCGCCAGTTCAGCCGCCCACTCCCCCTTGCCAAACGCGACGGCCCGCAGGGTCTTGCCGAAGTGCCTCAGCCGCACCTGCAAGTGCCGGTCTCCTTCGCCCATCGTGCGGGGAGGTTCGGCCAACTCCACCCGCGTGCTGACGAACACCGGGCGGGGGTTCTCCCGTCCAAACGGCCCCAGCCGGTCGAGCTCGAGCACCGACTTCACATTCAAATCGGCCAGGCGGATCTCGGCATCAATCTTCAGGGCGAGGTCTTCCGAACTGGGGGTGAACGACCGGGCCTCGGCGGCGAAGTCGCGGCGGAAGTCTTCAATCCGCGAGGCCTCGATGCGCAACCCCGCCGCCGCCGGGTGCCCCCCGAACCGCAGCAGGTGCTGGCCACAGGCCGCCAGGCCGGCATGCAGGTTGTACCCGGCGAACGAGCGGGCCGAGCCCTGCCCAATTCCATCCTGCACATTCAGGGCGATCATCACGGTGGGCTTGCCGAAGTGCTCGGCAATTCGCCCGGCCACAATCCCGATGATGCCCGAATGCCACTCGTGATGGGCCAGCACGAGGACCCGGTCGTCTTGCCACTCGGGGTGCTGCGTGACCAGTTCCTTGGCCTGCTTGTGGATCTTCCGCTCGACCTGCTGGCGGGTCTTGTTCTGTTCGTCGAGATGGCGGGCCAGCATGACAGCCCGCTCGCTGCTGTCGGTGATCAACAGTTCGACCGCCAGGCGGGCCTGCCCCAGACGACCCGCCGCGTTGATCCGGGGGGCCAGAGCGAAGCCGATATCTTCGGCATCAAACACCGGCTTCTCGGCCATGCCAGTCTCCTGAAAAAGCGCCCGCAGCCCCAGACTGGCCCGATCGCGCAGGGCGGTCAGCCCAAACCGGACCAGCACGCGGTTTTCGTCGACGAGGGGAACCATGTCGGCCACGGTGCCAATCGCGGCGAGGCCGATGGCCGAGAGCAGGAAATCGCGCAGGTGCGGGGGCGACTTCTTGCCATCCCCGAGGCGGGCGCAGATGGCCCAGGCGAGCTTGAAGGCAACCCCCACGCCGCACAGCTCGCCAAACGGATACTGCGTGCCGGGCAGGCGGGGATGGACCAACACGTCGGCATCGGGCAGGGAGTCGCCAAGTTCGTGGTGATCGGTGATGATCAGTTCGAGGCCGAGTTGGCGGGCATGGGCGGCCTCGGCGACGCTGACAATGCCGCAGTCGACCGAGATCACGAGGCCTTGCGGAGCGTCGGCGTGAATGCGGGTGAGCGCCTCGCAGTTGATGCCGTAACCCTCTTCAAACCGGTGGGGGATGTAGTAGTCGACGGTCCCCCCGGCCCGTTTGAGGCAATGCCACAACAGTGCGGTGGCGGTGATGCCATCCACGTCGTAGTCGCCGTAGATCACAATTTTGCGCCCCGCCCGCAGAGCGGCGAGGATGCGGTCGGCGGCGGCCGGGATGCCCGGGAGCAGCTCGGGATCATGCAGCTCGCTCAGCCGCGAGTCGAGGAAAGACCGGGCCGATTCCGCCTCTTCATAACCTCGGGCCGAGAGGACCTGCGCGAGGACGGGCGAGACCTGCAGTTGTCCAGCCAGTGCGCGAACGCGGGAGCTGTCATGCGGGGTGAAGGACCAAGGACGAGGCACGCAGCACCTTCCTGGAGCGCGTTGGGGAATGGACGGAATGGGGACGACGGGTCAGGGGAAGACGGGTCAGGGAAAGGCCGGGGGGGGAACCTGCGGCGGCCGGTGCCTCCAGGTGGGCCGACGCGGCCTGGGCCCGGTGAACTCAGGCTTGCGCCTTGAGCTTGTCAATGCGGGCCTGGGTGGTCGCGATTTCCTGTTCGAGACGGCGCACTTCGTCGGGATCATCCAACTGCTTTTTCGCTCCCGAGAGCTGCAGCCGCAGTTGGGCCAGCTTTTTCTGGTCGAGATCGAGCTGCTTCTTTTGCTTCTTGTCGAGCGACATGCGGAAACCGCCAGAAGAGGGTTGGCAGGAGAGGGTCGGACGGAGAGGTTCGGCAGCAGAGCTGCGGAAGCCCGCGGCCAGCGCGGCAAGTTCCCCCGCCCCAACGGTCAGACTTCACAGGCTGACCGATCATCGATTATCCGGGGGCGGGAGAGCCGGTCAAGGTTGCCGGGGGGCCTGTTTTTGAGCGAGACAACCCGATACTCTGGAAATCGGTGAACCGGGCGGGAATACCTGGTGGGGTTCGCGCATCACAAACGGTGGCACACAGAGAGCGCACGACATGCCGTCGGAGTCGGTCGACATGAACGGGCTGGTGGATCGGTTCTATGCCGAACTCTACCGGTACGCGCTGCGGCTGAGCGGGTCGGCCAGCGAGGCCGACGATCTGGTCCAGGAGGCCTTCCTCACGGCCCAGGCCAGAGGGGGGCAAATCCGGGACTGGCGCGAGGCGCGCGCCTGGCTGTACACGGTGCTGCGGAATGCGTATCTGCAGCAACTGCGATCGCCAGGACGCCAGCGGGTTCGCCCGCTGGACCAAGCCCCCGAACCGTGGTCGGCGGGAGATCCCGCTGAGCTGAACTCCGACTTCGACGGCGAAGCGTTGCAGCGGGCCTTGCAGGATCTGTGTGAAGAGTATCGAACGCCTCTCGTGTTGTACTACTTCGGCCATCTTTCGTACCGGGAGATTGCCGCGCACCTGCAGGTGCCGATGGGCACGGTGATGAGTCGCCTGGCACGAGCCAAAGACTGGCTGCGTGCGAGGTTGAAAGTCGTCGAGCCCGCCCTGACCAACACCCCCGGAGCCGCACCGTGAACCGTGGTGATTCCCCCCCCTCCGACCCCTCCCCAGTGCCGGGACCGCATCCCGACGGAGGCTCACCCGCCGAGTGCGCGACGGCATTGCGGGTGCTCGACCTGGCCCGCCCAGGCGAGGGAGACGCGGCCGCCGTGGCCCGGGCCGAGGGGCACCTGGTGAATTGCCCCCACTGCCGCGAGGTGGTGGCGGCCCGGCTCCAGTTCGACCGGCAAGTAGCCCGGCTGTTCGAGCAGACCGAGGTCCCGGCGACGGGACTGGCCCGCCTGAAGCTGAAGCTGGCCGCCGCCCGCCCCTTGCATGACAGCCAGCCGGTCTCGCACTCCGTCCCGCAGACACTCCCCTCGGCCGCTGCACTGGTTTCTGCGGCGGTACCTGCCGTGCGGGCCACTCCCCCGGCTGGCCGAGGCCACCCTGCGGTCAGCCCGCGGCGCGTCTGGATGCAGCGGGGGGCCGCGGTGGTGGCACTGGTGCTGCTGGCCTGGCTTGCGGTCTGGTGGCAGGCGCTGCCACAGACCAGTTTCAGCCGGTTGGTGGGGGCGCTGACCCAGCTCGAGTGGTCGCAAATCGACTGGAATCTCAACCGACTGCCCCCTCTAAACCGGCTGCAAAATGGCGCCGAGCCCCGGCTGCCCGACGAGATCGAGACCCGCCAGATTGCCATCGGGCCGGGTACCCTCGAAGTCGACCGGGTGCAGGCGGCGGTGTTTCTGTTCCAGTTCAACCGCCGGGGGGCCAGGCAGGTGCGGGCGGCGTTGGCGGTCATTCCCGTCAAACAGGTGCGGGACGCCAACGGCCAGCAGCGCTTTCTGGGGGTGCCTCCCCTGGTCGACGGCGACCTCTGCGCAACGAC
>JBKCTR010000179.1:0-2009 GCA_046318755.1 Planctomycetaceae bacterium | reverse complement strand
GGGCATAAGTCGACGGTTCGGGCACAATCCGCACGCGATAGGCCAAAATCATCGTGTCGTTCTCGAGGCCGGCGTTGTACGACTGCAGATTGCCGGCAGCGTTCATGTACATCCCCGTCGCGGTTGTGAAGTCATTGTCGTTCCCGATGAACAGGAAGTAGTCATTGGGTGCCATCGGATCGCGGGCAGAGACCAACGTCAGTCCCTCCCATTTTTCCGAGAGGGTGTTTCCATCTCCCGGAGCCACGTTGAGATTGAGTCCGAACTGGGCCAATTCACTGATCGGGAGGTCGAGCTGGCCCAACATGTTCAGGGCTTCGACCCACGAAATGGGGGTGACGGCCGGGTTGAGCACCCCGCCGGGAGCGACAGCGTTCCCCTCGGCATCGTACAGGCCGTCAATGTTGGTCGCTCCCTTCAGATCGGCCAGCAGCACCGATTTGAAGACCGGGCTGCCGCTGGCTCCCCGTCCATTGCCATCCCGCGACAGGATCAGCAACTGATGGTCATTGAGGGCGATGATCGCGCTTTGGGCTCCCGTCCGGTTGACGGCGGGGGTGCCCCCATTGTCATCGATGCGGGGCAGTTGGATGACGTACTGGGCGACGGGATCGGTGGGGGCATCGCTCTGCGACACATCGTAGACCAGCAGCCGGGTGTTCGACCGCCCCTGGTTGCCCGAGCCCGAGTCCTGAATGGTCGCGCTTTGCAGCAAACCGAACAGCCGGTTTCCGCTGGGGCTCTGGGCAATGCCCTCCATTCCCTGATTGATACGGCGACCGTTGACCGGTGGGTCGGCGAAGAAGTTGGTGGTGCCCGCCGGAGAGTGGGGAACAATCGCTTCCGGCAGCCGCAACAAACCGTCAATCTGCTTGGCGGCGTTGAAGTGATAGATGTACGGACCGTACTCATCGCTGACCCAGCCGGACCCCGCGCGCCCCGCCCGCGCGTCGAGGACGAAGCCTTCGGCGTCCATCGTCAGACGCCCACTGACCGTGCCGTCAGACTGCGTGGTGTTCCCCGAGACCGTGGGAATGGGAAGGCCGAACAACGACCCGACGCCATTGGCCAGCAGGCCCGAGGTGTACTTGCCGGGAGTGGCAGGGTTGGCGTCGTGATCGTAGGTGAATCGGGTCGAACCGAGGAATGTCGTCTGGATCTGGTTCTGCAGGGCGGTCGGGGTATTGGCCGTGTACGGGGTGAATGTGAAATCAAAACTGTTCACACGAGCCGCATAATTCGAATAGACCGTCCCCGAGTTGTACCCGCGGTCGGGAAGGAACTCGAAACGTCCGCTCCAGGTCCCACCCCCCAGGTTCTGGAAGTTGGTCACCTGCATGTCGGAGATCGAACCGAGCGATTCACCAGTGGCGGGATCGATGGAATTCGCCGCGATCCGCCCGACGCCCTGCAGGCCAAGCACCCGGAAATTCGTTCCCCCGAAGTTTACCCCCGTCAGAGGCATCGACCCCGTATTGGGGGACAACACATCGCGGTTGGAAGAGGTGATCGGTGCCGCCGAGACGGAACCGCTCCCTCCCAGAGACAGCATCAAGAGTGTCGACAACAGCGGTTTTTTCATCGCAGCGGATCCTCACGGAACAGACCGGGAAGCCTTTCTTTCGCCAGACTCGAGCTTCTGAGCGGTATAGACCGCTGATGAGTGGATTGTGAGAAGAGCTGGCGAAGACTTCGGTGGTGTTGGTGTGGAGTGACGTGCCAGCCTGCGGGCCAGAACCCGCCCAGCGAGATGACTCATGGCGAGAACATGCTTACGGGACAGAGAGGCACGAGTTGCCCTGGGGACCCGCCGCGGGCGGGGTTCGCGACTGTGCGGGAACGCTGACTGGACCGGGGTCGCGGCGACGCATCGATGTGTTGCCCCAGCCGGTATGCGAATGCACTTCGCGGTGAAGTCGCTGGATCACCCTGAGGGCCAGTGCGGGCGGCCAGATTGGCCCCCGGTTACGGCGCACAGAGGCTGCCTTCGGGACCCGGGGCGAGTTGCC
>JBKCTR010000178.1:0-2645 GCA_046318755.1 Planctomycetaceae bacterium | reverse complement strand
GCCGTTCTGCTTCAATCTGTTCGCCAGTATGGTAACAAACCCCCCGCAAGATTCAACGCCAAAGCCGAAGCATGCGTCCGGAACCCCTTCTCCAGCCCACGATCCTCCCCGACAGCCAACTCCTCAATCAGGGGGTCCCCCTCTCCAGGCCACCGCGCCGGGAACCTCTTGGCCCGGGCCAGCCCGCTCCCTGCCTGCCTCGAGCTCCATCGCTCCCACGGCCACCTCGCCCCCCGGTGCGGGCCTGTGTGGGGTCGTAGTTGGGGTTCGCCTCGGTCGGCCGCGGAGCGTTGACCTGCTCCTGCCAATCTCGCAACAGCGTCGCCAGAGCCGCCGCGCGATCCGGTTCTTGCCGCGCGAGATTCCGGCGTTCCCCGGGATCATTCCCCAAATCGTACAGCTCCAGTGACTGATCCTCGAAGTTCTCGATCAGCTTCCAGTGGCCGCGACGGACCGCACTGCTCGGCCGACCGCGCCCCACATAGCAGGGAAAATGCCAGAAGAGCGCCTCCCGGGCCGGCAAGGCCTTCCCCTGCAACGCAGGGACCAGGCTGAGACCATCCAGCGGCTGTTTCGTGCCCCGCTCCACCCCGGCCAGTTCGACCAGCGTGGGAAAAAAGTCGATCGATTGGATTGGCTGGTCGCAAACCCGCCCGCCGACACTCACCCCGGCCCCCCAGACCAGGGCCGGCACCCGCAGCCCTCCCTCGTACAATGTCCCTTTCCCCCCCTGGAGTGGGGCCACGCTGGCCGAATCTCCCCCATTGTCGCTCGTGAAGACCACCATCGTGTTGCGGGCGAGATCCCACTCTTCGAGTTGTCGCAGCAACCGGCCGATCTGCAGATCAAGCTGCTCCACCGTCGCGGCATAGGCGGGATTGACCCCGTTGTCGTCGGTCCGTCGGTCCTGGTACTTCCGCAGCAGGTCCGGAGGTGGATCAAACGGGCCATGGACCGCATGCGTCGCGAAGTACAGGAAAAAGGCCTGTTTTTGGTGTTTTCCTACGAAATTCAGTGCTTCGTCGGTCATCACGGCGGTCAGATCCCGATCCTCGGCATCACGGTAAGCGTCCTGATCAAACCCCAGATTCTTGGGATTGAGATACAGGTCGAACCCCTGTCCGGAGGGAGAGCCCGGTCCCGAGCGTCCGCGGCCAAGATTCCACATTCCAATCAAGGCGGTCGCGTACCCGGCCCGTTGCAAGACCTCGGCCACGGTGACGGTCGCATCCGGAAGCGCCGCTTCGCTGGGGGTCGAGAGAATCTTGTGACCGGGCTGTCCTGGATCGTGACGGGAGTCGACCACCGTAAACACCCGGTGCCGGGGGGTCACCTGCCCCGACAACAGGCACGCCCGGGTGGGAGCGCAGTTGGGTGCACTGGCATACGCCTGCGAGAAGATGACCCCCTCGCGGGCCAGCCGGTCGAGATGCGGGGTGTCGATGAACTTACTCCCGGCAAACCCCACATCCTGCCAGCCCAGGTCGTCGGCCAGAATGAAAACGATGTTCGGTCGGGTCGCCTCGGCGGCACGAAGATCGGCTGAGCCAATCCCCAAGGCACCGAACACAAAAACGATCAGTGCACGAGGCATCAGCCGGAGAATGACCTGAAGGACGAACTGAGTCTTCATCGAACGGTTCCGTTGTTGGAAGCGGACTGACCGGTGACCGACTGCGGTTGCCTGGCCCGACCAGGTTCCCGGAGTTTTTCCCGGGGGTTTGGTCCACCTGACTCGGTCGGGAATCCCGGCTTCGGCATTTTTCCACCCGCGAGCCGCCTCACCCACCGGAATGGCCCGCAGCGCCTCGGTCAGTCGGGCGACTACAGCCGGTTGTTGTCTGGCCACGTTCTTATGCTCCTTGAAGATCCTCAACGATCTGAACCAACTCGACGTCTTCCCCGCGCCCCACTCCCCTGACCAGTTTCCTGGGAGCATCCCACCCGGTGTCATCAATGTTCCGCATCACACGCGGGGAACGACATCCCAGCGCACCAGTTGTCCACCCCTGCCAGGCACTGCCGCCGTCGAACTCTGCAATGGGCCGGCCGGAGCCGAATCCAGATCCGTCCGAGACAACCCTATTCGGATGCAGAGGGCCTGCAAATCGGCCCGCAACTGGTTGTTTGCCGACGGGAGCCCAGCCCAACGTGCCAGCTCCAGCAGAATCGCCAGTGATCAACGCACGGACCTTCCGGAAAGCAGGACGCGACGTGGGCATGAGACCCGTTTTTCATCCATGCATTGACTGAACCCCCCGAGGCCCGCCGGGTTTCGCCACCAGCCGCCAGGCTCGCAGAAAATTCACCGCACAGGTCGGGTGAGAGACGTTCCGCACACACAACCGTGCGTGTTCCGACGGTTGCAGAGTGGAACGCTTCGCGGGGGACCGCGCAAGCCCGGGTCGCAGACCAAGTCGGGGAAGGGAGCCGACCTGGTCGGACACGGCAGAGACTGGTTCACCGCGCACACCGGCTGATAGACTCAAAACTTCCTCCTGAGTTCCCTCCTCCTCTCCCCCTCCCCCCCGATGGCGACCTCCTCCCTGCAGGCTGTGCGCGTCTGTTTGATCCTGGGATGGCTCCTGGGCCTGATTGCGATCGGGCCCAGTCCCACCGTGGCCGCCGAGGAAGAACACTTCACC
>JBKCTR010000177.1:0-14842 GCA_046318755.1 Planctomycetaceae bacterium | reverse complement strand
CTGGGGGGGCTGCTCGACAGTCACACGTCGCTTTGACACGGTCCCACCGAGATTGCCGCCCAGTTGGGTGGTAAGGTCACGTGTACGCTCGGCGAAGTGAAACAGCGCGCCGACTTCATCATCTATTGGGGTGGGAACCCGGCCGAGTGCCATCCCCGCCACTTCTCCAAATACACCATCATGCAGAAAAGCAAGTTTCTGCCGCGCGGCCGGAAGGACCGCACGATGGTGCTGGTCGACATCCGCGAGACCAAGAGCGCCAAGGCGGCCGACATCTTCCTGCAGGTGCGCCCCGGCAAAGACTTCGAACTGATCACCATTCTGCGGGCGCTCATCAAAGACCAGCCGGTCCGTGATGAAGACATCGCCGAGACGGGCCTCGACCGCGCGGCGGTGGAAGACCTCGTCCGGCGGATGAAGGGTGCGAAATTCGGCTGCATGTTCTTCGGCATGGGTCTTTCGATGACCCGCGGGAAGCACATGAACAGCGCGGCCCTGCTGACGCTGGCGGCCGAGATGAACGCGTTCACCAAGTTCGTCGCGATGCCCATGCGCGGGCATGGCAACGTGACTGGGGCCGACGTGATCATGCGGTGGCAGACCGGCTACCCGTTCGGCATCTCGTTCAACCGGGGCTACCCGCGGTACAACCCGGGGGAGTTCTCGACGGTCGACGTGCTGGTGCGGGGGGATTGCGACGCGGCGTTCATCATCGGAGCCGACCCGGGGGCGACCATGCCCCAGCCGGCGATCGACCATCTGGCCCGCATCCCCACGATCGTGCTCGATCCGCACATCACGCACACCAGCCGGTTGGCCCGGGTGCACATCACGACCGCCCCGCAGGGAATTTCCGCTCCCGGGACGGCGTACCGCATGGACGAGCTGCCGATGCCCCTGTCGCCCGCCCTCAAGTCTCCCTACCCGACCGATGAAGAGGTGGTCCGGCGGATCAATGAGGCGATCGCCAAAAAGCCGTTCTGGCTGCCCGATGGCGGTCCCTCCCCGCACCAATGGACCTCGCAGGTCAACCTGTAACCCGTTCCCCCCACCAAGACCGTCCCACGCGGTCTGCCACGGCCCGCTGTTGAATTCATGATCCGCATCACTGGAGGCAAGATCTACGATCCCGCCCAGGGCATCGATGGCCAGGTCCGCGACCTCTGCATCGACGACACCGGGAAGATTGTGGAAACCGTCTCTGGCGGACGCATCATCGACGCCACCGGGATGGTCATTTTCCCCGGCGGGGTCGACGTCCACACGCACGTGGCCGGCGGGGCCATCAACTTCGCCCGCGCGATGACGCCCGAAGACCATCGCCGCACCCAGGCGTTCATCCGCACCAAGACGCGCCGCAGCGGCCTGGGAGGCATGGCCCCCACCACCTTCGCCACCGGCTATCTCTATGCCGGGATGGGCTTTACCACGGTCAACGAGGCGGCGGTGCCGGTGCTCTCGGCCCGGCACACCCACGAGGAACTGGCCGACATCCCGATCGTCGACAAGGCCTCGCTGACCCTGATGGCCAACAATGAGATCCTGCTGGAACAACTCGAGCAGGGGGAGTACGAGCGGGCCAAGCAGGTTCTCTCGTGGTATCTCTGGGCGGCCAAGTCGTACGGGGTCAAGGCGGTCAATCCCGGAGGGGTGAAGGCCTGGAAATACGGGCATGACGCCAAGGCGCTCGATACTCCCATCGATGGCTACCACCGGCTCACTCCCGGGCAGATTGTCACCAACCTGGCCCGCATCTGTGACGATCTGGGCCTGCCCCACCCGGTGCACCTGCACTGCAACAACCTGGGGGCTCCCGGAAACATCACCACGACGCTCGACACCCTGGCCCGGCTGGAAGGGCACCGGGCCCACATCGCCCATTCGCAGTATCACGCCTACGGCGGCGACGGCTGGGACACGATGTGCTCTGAGACGACCGTCCTGGCCGAGTATTTCAACAGCCACCCCAACCTCACGACCGATGCCGGGGTGGTGCTGTTCGGCGACACCGTGACCATCACCGCCGACGGTCCCTGGCAGCACCTGCTCTACAAGCTGACCGGGCGGAAATGGGGCAACCTCGACGTCGAAAACGAGACCGGTTGCGGCATCGTTCCCTACACGTACCGCCCCAGCAATGTGGTCAACGCGGTGCAGTGGGCGGCGGGTCTGGAACTGCTGCTGATGATCCGCGATCCGTGGCAGGTCTTTTTGTCGACCGATCATCCCAACGGCGGCTGCTTCTGGCGCTATCCCGAGATCATCCAGATGCTGATGAGCGCCGAGTTCCGGCGGGAGTGTCTCAAGAAACTCCCCGACCGGGTCAAGTCGCGCATCAAGCTGCCGGAACTCGATCGCGAGTACACGCTGTTGGAGATTGCCACCGCGATGTCGGCCGGTCCCGCCCGCGCCCTGGGGCTGACGCACAAGGGGCACCTGGGAGTGGGGGCCGACGCCGACGTGGTCGTCTACGAAGAGCAGGTCGACATCCAGCAGATGTTCAGCCATCCCCGCTATGTGATCAAGGCGGGGGAGGTGGTGCTGGAAGATGGCGACATTCGCGAGGCCCCCCAGGGGAAGGAGTTCCTGGTCCGCCCAGCCATGGATCCGGCGACCAACGACTTCATCCGGCCGCTGTTCGAAGACTGTTACACGATGAAGTTCGAGCACTACCCGGTGGAACTCGAGCGGATCGAGCATCCCGACTTGCGCGACTGCCAGCCCCCCGCCACGTCCTGAGACAGGTTGCGACCCGCCCCGAACTTTCCGTCCCGCCGATCGTTGATTGGTCCCGTTTTGCCGGCTTGCCGCCGGATCGTTTTCCATGCCGGTCACTCTGCGACTCAAGCGTCCCCCCATCGTCCCCCTCGAGGCCGAGTTCCTCTCGCCCGATGTGCTGGCGACGCTGTCGCATGCCGAAATCGCAGCCATGATCGTGCATCACGGCAAGCGCCGCCTGCCCCTCAGCGAATTCTTCGACATCGAGGGAGAACGCAGCGAAGACCTGGTCCTGCATGGCGAACTGCACAAGTTGCGGTGGGTGGGCCGGGGGATGCGGCGGGGGAGCATTACCGTGTACGGCTCGATTGGCATGCACTTGGGGGCCTACATGCGGGGGGGGCGGATCGACGTCCATGGAAATGCGGGCGACTGGATCGGAGCCGAAATGAGGGATGGCACCATTCACATCCGGGGGAATGCCGGGGGACAGATCGGTGCCGCGTATCGCGGCGCGATGTCGGGGATGCGCAACGGGCTGATCCTGGTCGATGGCTCAGCCGGGCTGGAAGTGGGGATGCGGATGCGGCGGGGGACCATCGTCGTGGGGGGCCCCACCCGTGACTTCACCGGCCTGCAGATGAAGGGGGGGACGATCCTCCTGCGCAGTGGAGCCGAGATCCGCACCGGTGCCTGGATGCAGCGCGGCACCATCATCTCGCTGCAGCCGCTGCAGTTGATGCCCACCTTCACCTACGCGACCACCACCACCCCGGGGTTCCTGCCACTGCTCTCCCGGCACCTCGCCCCGCACGGCATCACCCTCCCCACCGGCCCCTACCAACTCTACCGCGGAGACCGCGCCGTCCCGGGCAAGGGGGAGATTCTGGTGCTGGCGTAACAGGAGACTGAGGCCCCAGCCCGTTGCCTGCGATGGGGGGGGGTGGTCCGTGTTTCTCGAAACGCGGCTCGTGTTTTTGCTCCAGTGCTCCGATGTTTTCGGGTTCTCTGGAAACCAGTGGGCTTGCAGTTGTCAGGGTGTTTGGGCCGGCCGCGCTTCCCGTCGTCGAAGTCGATCACGGGGAACGGAAACAGGGGACGCCGCTCATTGCGGAAGAAACGATCTGCCTTCCCTTTTTGTCTGTCTGTGCTCTCGATCAACCCGGCGGACCGCCGGCCTGCTTTGCTGGTTTGCTGCTGAACTCCCCGCAGTTGCTTCCAGTGCTTGCCCACAGTGGGACTGTCGCATGCAGATTGTCGAACTTCATTTCGCCGCCCCTCCCGCCCTCAATTTCCGTACGCTGCAAGCCCGGGCGGAGGAGATTCTGGATGAGCCGCTCGACAGCCCTGCTCTCGACGAGACGAAACAGGCCTTGATCCTGTTGCACAAGTCGCATCCCTTTGCAGTCAAGGATGGAACTCTCTGTCCCCAGACCGCCCTGCTGCGGGCCGATCAGCCGGTCAATCTCGAGGCGCTGCAGTCCTTGTTTGAACAATCGTGGCGCTGCCGGGAGGCAGCCGAACTGCTGGCTTCATCCCGGCATACACTGCTGGTCACCGAGCTGATGGCCCAGCAGTTGCCGCCGGTCGAGAGACTCCGGCTGTTTCACGGGGTTCTCCAGGCGGTGGTGGAGCAGACGCCGCCCCTGGCTCTTGTCTGTCGGCATTCGCAGCAGGTCATCCGTACCACAGACTACCTGGAGACCACCGAGGATGATCCGGTGCTGAGGCCGGGCACGCTGAACGTGCGATTTTTCAATATCGCCGGGACCGACGGCGACATGCTGATGGATACCCGCGGACTGGCCGAACTCGAACTGCCCGATCTGCAATGTCACTTCCGGGACCTCGATCCGAATGAACTCAGCCGCGTCTTGTTCAATACCGCCATTTATCTGGTCGAACAGGGTCCCGTGATTGAATCGGACCACACGATTCAGGGTATTGAACCCGGTTCGAAGTGGCTGTGTCAGGAGGAAGACGCCCTGATTGGTCCGGAGCGGACCGTCTTGGATCTGAATCCGGGGCCTCCCTACGCAGCGGGTGACCGCGGTCCGTAAGGGCACACCGCACGGGGCCGGGCCCGCAGGGAAATCATCTGGTTTCATTCGCAGACCAGTTCCTGTATTCCCTGTTGGCGGCAGCCGCGGCTCGTTGTCAGAGTTGCTTTTGTCAGATTCCCAGAGTGAACGAAGTCAATCTCCCGCTTCACAACTCCATGGCTCAGCTCCATGACTGCATCAGTCGACAAATTCCGGGACTATGGACTCATCCCCCCCGCTGCCACCGCGCCGACTGGCATTGTGCGGGCGAGCTTTTCGCGTGGGCAGATCATCGGCCAATACATCGCCACCGGGCTGATGACAGCCGTGGGACTGGGGATGTCACTGTTGTTACTGTTGCTGGCAGCGTTTCCCGCGAACCTGGCGATGTCGGTGTTGATACTCGTGGCGTTTGGATATTTGATCGCGAGGGTGACGCGCAACGACTATGCCTGGATCGAACTGGATGGGCTCACTTTGCGGGCCAGGCATCTCTACACCGGGCGGATCGTCGAACGCTCGATTGATGAAATCGACGATCTGTTGACCATGGTCTTCCAGGTGAGGACCCTGGCGCTCCGTCTCACCGAAGCATGGACTGGTCGGGTTCGGGGAATTCTGATCCGGTTTCATGACCAGCGTACCCCATTGACAGTCAGCCGCGTTGACCCCGCGATGACCCATGCCGTCGAACTCATGTCGGCGATTGTCTATCGCCTGGCGGAGAGCGGAACGGTGGAGGTGGAAATGCGGGAGCGCGATGGACAGCCCTTTGTGCATCGGCTCTATCGCAGACGCGATTGACAAGGCGTATCGGCGATGACCGTTGTTCGGCCAGCATTCTCGCACTGCGGGTGTCATGCCGGAAGACACCCGCCCGGGAGGTCCTCTCCCCTCACTCCACCTCGCAATCGACGGGAGTCACAATTCCAGTCTGCAGGTCATACACGCCCCCCACCACCAGCAGTTCGCCCGCCTTGATCAGCTTCGCGATCACGGGCGACGACTCGGCGAGAATCTGCGCCTGGTTGCGGACATTCAGGCGGACGGCGGCGGCGAGACCTCCTCGGGCGGCCTTGACGGCCGGCCGAATGTGCTGGAACAACCCACTGATCTGCCCGGGCTGCTCTGCGCCCTGGACGGTCGCCGCGACGGCTCCACAGGCGGAATGCCCCAACACGAAGAGCACCTTCGCCCCCAGAATGCGCACGCCGAACTCCAGGCTGCCAATGTTCTCGCTCGATGCGATGTTCCCTGCGATGCACGTCACGAACAGGTCACCGAATCCCTGATCGAAGTCGAATTCCACCGGGACCCGCGAGTCGGCACAGCCCAGAAACGCGGCGAAGGGGGTCTGCCGTGCGGCAATCTCCTTCACCCTCCTCAGGTCCTGGTGAATCGACAGAGACCGTCCCTCGACAAACCGGCGGTTGCCCGCGTAGAGAAAGTCCACGGCCTCCTGAGGCGTCTTGGGCATGGAAAATTCTTCCGCCGCCGCCATGGACCAGGCCGCAGTACCGCACAAAGCCGCGCCTCCCGACGCAAGCCACCGTCTGCGGGTGAGGAATGCGGATTGCTGTTGGAAAGGCGCGATGCTCATGATTTCGTGGGCTCGAAAATGGAGAAGTCCAAGGGGCTTCAGAAGTGACATCTGGAAATCGTGGAACGATTTCGTGAACAAAACCGTAGACCGGAACGATCTGGTTTCAGACGTACTTTTCGCCCCGAACGACAGCAACGGGGCTGAGATACGCGATGATGGCGAACTTCGGGAAGTAGTCATTGGCCAGCGTGGCGAGCAACTTGTCGGCCACGCCGGGCGAGACAATGGTTTCAAGCTTGATGTTGGCGCCCAGCGTCTCGCTGACGCGGCGGTGCCGGGATCCGGAGCCCTCGCATTCGGTCAGCGTATGACCCTTGGCACCGGCTTTTGTCAGTTCCGCCAGGAGGCGTTCCTTGAGGATGGCTTCACACACAATGGTCAGTAGCGTAAGCGGGGTGGTGTCCATGATGGTCCTTGGGTCAGTGTGCGGCCAGCAGCGTGGCTATCCGGTAATACAGCGGAATTCCCAGCACAATGTTGAAGGGAAAGGTAATCGCGAGGGCGGACGTCAGGTAGAAAGTCGGATTCGCCTCGGGCAGCGTCATGCGGACGGCGGGAGGCGCCGCGATGTAGGAGGCGCTGGCAGCCATGGTCCCCAGGACCGCGGATCCTCCGATCGACAACCCCGACCAGTGCCCCAGGAAGACTCCCAGGGCACCATGCAAGACCGGCACGATCATCCCAAACCCGAGCAGGAACAAGCCCACCGATTTCAAGTCCCCCAACCGCGCTCCCGCCGCCAGTCCCATTTCGAGCAGAAACAGCGTGAGAGCTCCCTTGAACATACCCTCGAAGAACGGCTTCACAGCCTCATAGCCCTGTTCTCCCATCAGGCAGCCGACGATCAGCCCCCCGACCATCAGAATCATCGACCGGGAGGTCAACACCTCGTGCAACACTTCCGACATGGGGCGCGCAGTCTCGGCAGCCGGTTGACCAACCTGCAGGGCGGCCCGCTCGCGCGCCATCTGCACCGCCCCAATCCCCAGAGCCAGTTGAATCCCCGGAATTTCCAGCAGGGTGAGCAGGGTGGGCATGAAACCTTCCGCCGGCTGTTTCATCGTCTGCACGAACTGCTGTGCCGCGATGAAGGTCACTGCCGAAACCGACCCATAATGGGCGGCGATGCCCGCAGCATCGGCGATGGGAAACCGCCCAATGCGGCGGAGGATGAGATAGGCCGACACCGGGGTTATCAGCCCCAGCCCCACGGTCACCACGGCCGGCCACAGCAGGGAATCCAACGAAGTGTGCGAGAGCTCCACCCCCCCTTTGAGCCCCAGTGCCAACAGCAGGTAAATCGAAAGCGAAGAATAGAGGTCCCGCGGGAGCGACAGTTCACTCTTCAGCAGACGGGAGACAATCCCCAGCACAAAGGCCAGCGCGAGTGGCGAACCCAGGTTGACCCGTAACACGTCCCACATCACATCGCCCCCCAGTTGACGGCCTCTGTTTCGCGTACTGTGATACGCGAAGTTTGTTTCGCCTATTAAACATCGGCCATTGGTCGTCGTCAACCACAGTCCGGAACTTTTTCTTCCGCCCTGGACCCCGACATGGTGCATTTGCTCAGGTCTGGTGTGAGACCCACAGGATTCCCGCCTTGCCGACGCTTCAGGGTAAAATCTCCGGAGAATTGACGATCTTCCGATTTCCCGATCGACTTGCGCGGCACCGCCTATTGGCACGTACAAACAGGGACCGCTGATTCCTCCGGAAACGACCAATCGTCCCGCAACCCCGCTCCGACCCTTTCGGCACATCCCATGATCAACCGCAAGGCCATCCTCATCCGGGCCCGGCCACCATACCTCGACTGGATCAACGCGACCGCGCCGGGAGAGTCGCCTGCGATCGCCTTCGAACAGGTCGGTCAGATCCTGTACCGCGTCCCCAAATTCGACGATGCCGATGGGTTGACCCGGGTGCTGCGGCAGGTCTTCCACGACATCTTTTGCCGGGAGCTGGGGGGATGGTCGCGGGACCAAAGCCATTGGCCTCGTGAGCTGACACTGGCGCTGTTCCGCGAGTGGTTTGAGATCGAGATGATCGAAACCGTCGAGGATGTCGGTCACGGCCCGATTGAAAACGACGAAGGGCCTGAAGAACGCCACCGGTTCACCCAGCCCCCGAGGCCGAACCCGCGCCCCCGTCGGCAATCAGGGGGCGAGGGCTGATTTTCAGGCCCGCGATTGGCTGCTGGCTTTCGCCCCAAGATCACTCACCCACAAAGCCGGATCAGCATTCCCCTCATGCGCACCGCGATATCCCCAACGGCCGGAGGAATCGGATGTCGCCCGCCGCTGGTCAATCAATTCCAGCGACGCGCAGTCCGACTGCGCTGCGCCGACTCGGATTGTGCGGTTTTCTGGCCTTGCTCCAAAGGTGGAGTCGGAATGGGCCTCTTTTCCCAAATGCGAAACCTGCGATTGGGATTGATACTCGCCAGTTGGTTTCCACCGTCGAGAAACCGGATTTCGGTCACCATCTGGTCATGGCCGCTGAGCGGCCGCAATTCGTCCCTCGTCACCACGTCCCAGACCCACACCGTCTTGTCCCAGCCGGCCGTAGCGAACCGACGTCCATCGCGTCTGAAGCCCCCACGGACAACCGCCAAAGTATGCCATTTCAGCACGACGTCTGATCCAGATTCGAGTTTTAACAGAAGACCTTCATCACGTGACCGCTCGTGGGCCATATGTCGAAAATCGACGACATCAACTGTCGAAATTTCGAAGGCAGTGTGCCAAACCGCCGGTTTCCCTGGCCAAGAGGAATTCGCCTGCTTTCTTCTTCACGACCTGTTTTGCGGCCTTTCTTCCGCTCTTCACGCAGCCCCTTCGCTCGCCCCTCTCCCAGAATCGCCAGGTAGGCGGCCGAAGCGTTCATGGAACGAACCCTATGCAGCAATTGGTCAGCCAGAGCCTGTCATGGTTGTGATGTCGGTGACCACAGGCTTTGATGATTTCGATCGGTCTTTTCACCACTCTCTGTGAGACTTCAATCCAGCTCAGCCAGCAGCTCCGCCCAACTCTTGGCGTCGAGAATTCGGAGAACCAGAGTCTCGATCACCCGCACATCGGAGATCTGCGTCATCTTCCTTCGAACTTTCAGAGAGGGTGTGCCAAACCGCTTGGTTCCCTGGACCAGAAGAATTCGCCGGGATGCTTCCGCACGACCTTCCTCACGACCTATCTTGCGGCCCTTCCTTCGGCCTTCTCGCAGGCCCTGCTCTCGCCCCTCTTCCAAAATCGCCTGGTAGGTGACCGACTCTTTCATGGAACGAGCCCGGAGCAGCAGAAGGTGAGTGCAAGCCTGTGATGCTTGGAAGTCGGTGTCCACTCGCTTTGCGATTGTCGGTCCACCTTGGCAGCGCTCTCTGCGAGACTTCAATCCAGCTCAGCCAGCAGTTCCGCCCAACTCTCGACGTCGAGAATTCGGAGAACCAAAGTCTCGATCACCCGCACATCGGAGATCTGCGTCATCTTCCTTCGAACTTTCGGAGAGGGTGTGCCAAACCGCTTGGTTCCCTGGACCAGAAGAATTCGCCGGGATGCTTCCTCGCGACCTTCATCGCGACCTTCCCTACGACCTTCCTTTCGGCCTTCTCGCAGCCCTTTCTCTCGACCCTCTTCCAAAATCGCCTGGTAGGTGACCGACTCTTTCATGGAACCGACTCCTCGCAACAGTTGTTTGGCAAACGCCTGCTCATATTCTAGCCCGAGCAGGATGAGGGTGGCAGTCCATAACGAATCCGCCACGGGACGGGGCACATCGCAATCCAGCCGCTGCGACATCTGACCAATCAACTCATGCAATTCGAGCTGCGTCACGTTCGTCAGTGGAGCCAGCGGGAGTGTCCCCAGCCCTCCTTCCAGAATCGCCTCGGGGGGCAACTCCCACAGCCGGACCAGTTCGTAATCAAATTCCAGATAGGGCCGGCCATGCGGCAGCCGCCACTGCACCTGCCCCGTCAACTCTTTCCCATCGGCGTCGGGCCGCAGCAGAATAACCAGCGTGCGGATCGGCAGTTCGTGCCGAATTCCCAACAGCACGTTGTAATGCAACAGCCGCCGGGGCAGGGTCAAATCCCGGCTGGCCTGAAACTCGAGGTGCAGAATCCATGGTTCGGGGGACTCGACCCGCAAGACCTTGTCTGCCGCCGCCGTCACCGTCGAAACGTCGGCATCGATGACGGTCACAGGCCCGCTGACCCCGGCGAACCGAGCCCAATCCTGCGGGTACTGCTCCGACAGATGCTTCAGAATGGCATCGAACTTCTTGGGCATGATCGCAAAAAAGTACACTATCAATAATTTTATGTCCACATATATACTATAGATATGTTACACATCGTACATATTCCGAGTTTGAACAAGATCAATCGGTGATAGACCGTCGAATTCCCTTCCCGCCTGAGTGAATAAATCAATCAAGACTCCAGTTTCAACATGCTTCAAGACCGCTGATTGCTGATTGAGCAGTGGGCTGGTGGTCTCCCATTAAGACAACTTTTCGAGCACAAAACCAACATGTGACACACTGTTCCTTATATCCATTGAATACGCCACCCGGAGCGGTGTGCTGAGTTTACCTTATCCCCCCTCGCGGCCTGCGGCGATCGGCAGACAGCGGTTTCAGACTTTTCAGCCGGGCCCCTGGGATCGGATCGCCCCCGAGGAGGGCCCGGCCCGGCTTGCATTCCCCCGGTGGTCCGTCGACAGTGCAGGTCTGGATTTCCCGTTCTGCGTTTCCCCTGCGAGCTTCACGTGGATTCCCCCCCCGATTCCCCGACCGATTCCCAAACGCCCACCCCCACGAACGGCTCTGGTTCCCCCAAGATGGCGTCTCCGCCGAACCCGCCGCCGCCGGTGTCCCGTTCGGAAGCCGGGGGAGATTCCGCCGCCCGCCGCATTCTGATCGGCCTCGTGCTGGGAACCGTTTTGGGATTGCTCGCGAATTTCCTGCTGCGCCCTGGTGCGGCTGTCAACGGGGTCGCGGCGGGCGATCTCAATGGAGATGGGGTCCACGATGGACTTGACTGGTTCACCCAGAACGTGACGAATGTCATTGGCCGGATGTTCCTGCGGCTCATGTTCATGGTGGTGTTGCCCCTCGTCGTCTCGGCTCTGTCGCTGGCGGTTGTCGAAATTGGTGACCTGCGAAAACTCGGCAAGATTGGCCTGCGCACCCTGATGTTCTCGGGGATTCTCTCGGCCTGTGCTGTGTTGCTGGGCCTCACCGCCGTCAACGTCATCCGACCAGGATCGGCCTTGTCGAACGAGGCCCGGCAGGCACTCGTGGACCGGAATGCGGCCACGTCGGCCGACGTTGGCCAGAAGGCCAGCAAGGCGAAACCGGCCCGCGACATCGTCATCGACATGATTCCCGAGAATCCACTGCAGGAGATGGTGGGGGCCATCGATGGCAGCTCGAAGGGGAATGGGATGCTGGCGGTGATGTTCGCGTCGCTGTTTCTGGGAGCCGCCATGGCCGCCAAGCCCGACGAGTGCCGGGGACTGATCGCCTGGCTCGAAGGACTCAACTCGGTGGCGATGACCATCATTGGGTGGGCCATGACCCTCGCCCCCCTGGGGGCGGGCTGCCTCGTCTTTTCCATCGTGGCGACACTGGGAATCGAAGTCCTGTTCACCCTGTTCTGGTTCGCACTCACCGTGCTGTTGGGACTCTTGCTGCAGTTGGTGGTGGTTTACCCGGTGGTGTTGCTGCTGTTCAGCCGCGTTCGTCCCCGCACGTTCTTCCGGGAGGTCTTAGAAGCGATGCAGGTCGCGTTTGGCACATCCTCGTCCAACGCGACCCTCCCGACGGCGATGCGGGTGGCCGAAGACAATCTGCGACTGCCCCGGGAAACCGCGAGATTCGTACTCACCGTAGGGGCGACGGGGAACCAGAACGGCACGGCCCTCTACGAAGGAGTCGTGGTCCTCTTTTTGGCCCAGGTGTTTGGGGTGGAACTGTCGCTGGGACAGCAGGTGATGGTCGTGTTGATGTCGATTTTGGCAGGGATTGGGACCGCGGGAGTCCCCGGCGGTTCGCTGCCGTTGATCGTGGTGCTGATGCGGTCGGTCGGAGTGCCTGGTGAAGGGATTGGTATCATCATGGGGGTTGACCGCATTCTCGACATGTGCCGGACCGTGCTGAATGTGACCGGCGACCTGGTGGTGGCCACGTGTGTGGCGGGTGGGCCCGAGCCAACGGACGTGGGGGTGGGAGCAAGCCCCCGGCCGGGGGCGAGTTGATCGGGGGAAACCGGGGGGATATTGTTGATCAAGATGAAGTGTTGGCCGGATCAAGGACCAGACAGCATGCGTTTGAAGCTTTGGATGGGATGGCTGGTGGCTGGGCTCACCTGTCTGGCGGTCCCGGCGTGGGGGGGAGAACGGCCCCAGGAGTTCCTGCAGGCGCTGCGCAATCGGGACTACTTCTATTATGCGCTGTTTTACATTTACGAACTCGAAGCCCGGCCCAATCTCGATGCCGAGCTGCGGCAGACGCTGACCTACGAGCGGGGGGCCACGTTCCTCGCACAGGCCGAGCGAACGCGAGATTCCGACGCGCAGCAGAAGCTGTTCGACGAGGCCCGCGGTCAATTCGAGAAGTTCGTGAAAGAGTATCCGCAGCATCCACTGGCGGGGGCGGCCAACAGCGAGATTGCCGAAGTGGTGATGGGGAAGGCCCGCGCGCTGGTGTGGCAGGCGAATTCCCCCAACAACTCGGGGCGTAAAGACGAGCTGCGGAAACAGGCTCGCGACCTGCTGGCCGAAGCCCGACGCGTCTACCAGGCAGCGTTTGAACGTTACAAGGCCGAGCACGAATCGTTCGACAAGTTCATCCCGCAGAACGACAAGCGGTACGCCGCACGGGAAAAGGCCTTCGTCAACGCCATCCAAGCCGAGTTTCACCTCGGCCAGGTGATTCACCAAGAGGCCCAGACTCACGAGAAGGGGTCGCCCGAGTTCAAAAAGCTGCTGCTGGACGCATCGAACGCTTTCGAGTCGATTCATTCCCGGCACCGCAGCCAGGTGATTGGGCTCTATGCCCGCATGTGGCAGGGGAAGTGCTTCGAGGAGATGGACGAGCTGACGAAGGCACTGGGGATCTACAACGAGCTGCTCGAACACCGAGGCAAAGATGGCAGCCCGCTGGAAGACCTGCAGAACCGCGTCTTGCAGTTTCGGCTGGTCTGCCTGAACAACGATCTCCGCAAAGACTATCGGGTGGTGATGCAGGAGGCCGACGCCTGGCGCAAATCGCACCGCAACGAGCTGAATACCCGGGTCGGGCTGGGGATCCAATGGGAACAGGCCCGGGCTGAGGAACTGTTGGCGCGGGCCGAAGACACACCTGAAGTCGAGAAACGGAAGCTGCGGCAGTCGGCCCTCGACACGGCCCGGCGGATCAATCGCTTTCCGGGTGAATACAAAGATGCCTCAACAGCAATGGTCCGGCGGTTGCTGGCCGATCTTGACCGGGGCACCGGTGACCCAAAAGACTTCGCCACCGCCTTCAGCCTGGCGCGGACGCAGGTCGAGGAAATCCGCAACAAGAATGCCGCGGTGGCCCAGGCACAGGGCCCAGAGAAGCAGAAGTTGCAGGACGAACTCCAGCCCATCTTGCGGGAGACTGCCCGCACGCTGGGACTGGCCCTGAACCTGGCCGGGAAGCGCGATGATGTGGCCGAAGTCAACCGGGCCCGGTACTTTCTGGCTTACGTTTACTTTTTGATGCGCGACCGCAGCCACGAGTCGGGAGTCTTGGCCGAATGGGTGGCCCGCAAATACCGGAAGGAACAGTCCGACCTGGCCCTCGACGCGGGCTACCTGGCGCAGGCGGCGTACATCCAGGCGTATCACCGCGAGGCGAAGGACCGTCGGGGCCCCGAGATCGCCTGGGTGGTCGACATCTGCAATTACATCACCGAGAACTGGCCCGCCAGCGACAAGGCCCAGGATGCCCGGATGAACCTGGGCGGGCTGTATGCCGAGCTGGGGCAACCCGCCGAGGCGGCAAAGTGGTACGGTTCGGTTCCGGAATCGGCTCCGCAATTCCTCGATGCCCAGTTGAAGGCGGGCAACGCCTGGTGGGATGTCTATGTGCAGGAACAAACCCGCCCCGAGGCCGAACGCAAAACCCGCGAACAGATTGATGAGCTGCTGAACCAGTCGCGGCAGATCCTGAGCACTGCCATCGGCAAGTTTGAGGCCAACCTCCCCAAAGAGATCGCCCAGGTCGACCCCGCCAAGCTGCGGGAACTGACTCTCGCCAAGCTGACCTTGGCCTCCATTCTCAATGGAGCGGGAGACTACAAAGGAGGGCTGGGCCTGCTGGTTGAGAATCCGCTCTCTTCGGTCGCCGGTCTGCCGTCGTTCCAGAAAGGAACCAAACCGTATCTCAACGTCGCCATCGCGGTCTATATCCAGGTGCTGCGAGCCTACATCGGCTCCAATGAGCTGGTGAA